>NZ_JBSHAP010000085.1:15669-40343 GCF_053611565.1 Kitasatospora sp. NPDC054795 | reverse complement strand
GGATCCGGGGCCGCGGCGTGCCTCCGGCCCGCTCCCACCCCCGTGGGAAGCGGGCCGGACGATCGGGGGGCCGCGGATCGGGGCCCGTGGACCGGGGGCCGGGGGCCGGGGACCGCGGACCGGGGCTCGTGGATCGCGGCCCGCTGACCAGGGCTCGTGGTCAGCGGGCGGCGGCCGGTTGCTCCGCGTGCCGGACGGCGGCCGGGAGAGCGGATCCCGCGAGGACGAACACACCGGCCAGGACGGCCCAGCCGACCACGCCGTGGTCGACCACGGTCAGGCTGACCACCAGCGGGCCGATCACGTGGGCCGCCGCCTGGCCGCTCATGAACACGCCCTGGTACTCGCCGTGGGAACGCGGATCGGCCAGGTCCAGGCTCAGCGTCCAACCGCCCGCCGAGGTGAGCAGCTCGCCGAGGCTGTGCACCAGGGCGCCGACCAGGATCGCCCCGGTGGCGACCGCGGCCGGGCCCGACTGCGCCGCCGCGTAGAGCAGGCAGCCGCCCGCCAGCAGCAGGCCGCCCCGGGCGCAGGCCCGGGCCGCCGACGGAACGTCGTCCACATCCCGGCTCGCCCGGATCTGGAACACCACCACCAGCAGGCAGTTGACCACGCCGACCGCCGCGACCACCGCCGCCGGCGCGTCCGTCGCGAGCACGACCCACAGCGGGATCCCCACGGTGAGCACCGGGAGTTGGAGCTCCAGCAGCGCGTGCAGCACGGTGACCAGCAGGTAGCGGCGGTCACGCAGCACCGTCCGCCGTCCCGCGGCGGCCTCCGGGGCACCGTCCCGGCCGACCTTCAGGTCGCGGACGGGGAGGCCGGCCAGCAGCGCCGTCGCACCCAGGAAGCTCGCGGCGTCCAGGACCATCACGGTGACGTACCCGGCGTAGCTGTCGGACTGCAGCGCCAGCGCCGCGCCGACGGACCCGACCACCAGCCCCGCGTTCATCACCGAGCGCAGCAGCGACCGTGAACGCACCTGGCTCTCGGCCGGCAGCGTCCGGGCGATCAGGGCGCTGCGCACCGCCGCCGCGCCGCGCTCCAGCACGGTGGCCGCACAGGCCAGGGCGACGAAGGCGGCGAAGGAGTGCACGAAGGCGTAGCCGAGCACGGCGAGCGCCTCCAGCGGCCCGACCACCATCAGCAGCCGCTTGCTGCCGACCCGGTCGGCGAGCCGGCCCATCGGCAGCCCGGCGAACACCCCGCAGACGCCGGCCGCGCTCAGCCCGAGCGCGATCCGGCCCGGGGTCAGGCCGACGGAGCGGGTCAGGAACAGCACGCCGACGGTCACGAACAGACCGTTGCCGACGGTGTTCACCAGGCTCATCAGGGCGAGCCTGCGCAGCAGGGGGTCGGCCGGCAACAGCCGTCGGACTGCGGAGGGAAGCACCGCGGCAGAGGTCATGGCAGTAGGACAGCGGGCTTCCCCCGGCGGCGGAACTCTTTTACCGTTACGGTCAATGTTCGAGTTCCATCTGGGCGTCGACGACCTCGCCGCCACCTGGTTCGGCTACTCCGCCCTGCAGGAGGCGGTGTTGAGCCTGCGCGCCCGCCACTGGCCCCTGCGCTACCCGGAGCAGCAGCCGTGGATCGCCGGCTGGCAGGACCGCTACGAGGCGCTGGACACCGCACTGCTGGAGTCGATGATCGCGCCGGTCGGCTTCGTGCCGGACTTCCTCACGCCGCGTCCGCTCGGCCCCCGTCCGGACTTTCCGGCCGAGTTGGCGCGGCTGGCGGCCACCCCGCCGGAGGTGGTGCGGGCCGACGTGCTGGAGGCCTACCGGGGCGGCGGGAAACCCAGCCCGCTGCCGCCGGTGCTGGCCGGGCTGATCGACGACCCGGCGGCGCTGGCCGCCCGGACGGCCGAGGCGCTGGACGCGTACTGGACGCGCTGCCTCGCCCCCGCCTGGTGGCCGCGCGCCCGCTCGGTGCTGGAGGCGGACATCGCCTACCGGGGGCGGATGCTCTCGGGGCACGGGGCGGACGGACTGTTCGCGGACCTCGACGCCAGGCTGAGCTGGCACGCCGGGGTGCTGCGGCTCGTCGACCCGCACCCGGCGGTGAAGGCGGTGGGCACCACCGTGAAGGTCGCCGGGCGCGGATTGGTGCTGATCCCGACACTGTTCGGGCTCGGGGCGCAGACCGATGTCACCCAGGCGGGGCCGCCACTGGTCTGCTACCCGGCGCGCGGCAAGGCGACGATGGCCGAGGGCCTGGGGCCCGCCGGCGCCGAAGCACGGGCGGTGGCCGACGGGCCGCTGGCCGGACTGATCGGCGCCCCCAGGGCCAGGCTGCTGGCACTGCTGGAGACCCCGGCCAGCACGACGGAACTGGCGCACCGGCTCGGGGTCACCCCGGGTGCGGTCAGCCGGCACCTGGGCGCGCTCGCGGCGGCCGGGCTGCTGGAGCGCAACCGGCTCGGCCGCAGCGTGCTGTACCGGCGCAGCCGGCTGGGCGACGCGATGGTGGCGGGGTGCCCGCACCTCGCGGCGGGGGGCTGACGGCTTTCGGCGAACGGCCTTCGGCGAACAGCTTTCAGCGGACGGATTTCGGCGGACGGATGACAGATGACAGATGACAGATGACAGATGATGAAAGTTGTCAGCTGTCATCCGTTATCCATCCCGGCCGGCACGGGCCGTCCGCCCGTCAGGCCTCGCGCCCGATCGTCCTGAGGTAGGCGCGCCAGCCGCCGTGGTGGGTGATCTCGCGGTGCATCCCGCGCTCGACCTCGCCGCGGGCCAGCAGCATCGACAGGCAGGCCGAGCCGTCCTCCAACTCGATCACGCCCAGCTCCAGTTCGCGCGGCTCGCCCGGCAGGACGACATCGCGCAGTCGCTCCAGCGGGATGTCGTACAGCTCGCCCTCGATCGCGGTGCCCGCCTCCGGGTCCGCCAGCAGACCCGGACAGACGTCCGTCCCGCCGCTGTGGTCGATGGAGAAGAACCGGTAGCCGGGGGCGGTCCTGGCCGGCCCGAGCAGCGAGTCGGCGACCTTGCCGTGGAAGGGGCCGCCGGTCATCGCCTGGCCGTTGAAGAACATGCGCGCCATGGGTGAACTCCTTGCGTGGAACGGACTGTGCCGTACGGCGACGAGAGGACAGGTGGATTCGTCGCCGTACGGAACGGAGCAGTGGACCGCCGGAGTGCCGCGTCCCGGCGGACGGCAGCGGTGGCACCGGCGGGTAGGTGGGGATCAGCCCAACAGGGGCAGCGCGGGGAGGGTCAGGAAGTCCACGAACTCCTCGGCCAGGGCGACCTGCTCGAAGAGCTCGGCGGCCTCGCGCCAGCGGCCGGCACCGTAGGCCTCCTCGCCCAGCCCGGCGAGGAGTTCGGCCAGCTCCGCGGCGACCAGGGTGCGGACCAGCTCGGTGGTGGTCTTCTCTCCGGTGTCGGACAGCACGACCCCGTTGTGGATCCACTGCCAGATCTGCGAGCGGGAGATCTCGGCGGTGGCGGCGTCCTCCATCATGTTGAAGATGCCGACGGCCCCGAGGCCGCGCAGCCAGGCCTCGATGTAGCGGATCCCGACCTGGACGGCGTTGTGCAGCCCCGCACGGGTGCAGGTGCCGCCGGCGCCGGCGATGTCGAGCAGCTGGGCGGCGGTCACCGGCTCGGCCGGGCCGGGGTTGTCCTTCTGGTGGGGCCGCTCGCCGAGCACCGCGTCGAAGGAGGCCCGGGCGACCGGTACCAGGTCGGGGTGGGCGACCCAGGAGCCGTCGAAGCCGTTGCCGGCCTCGCGGTCCTTGTCGGCCTTGACCTTCTCCAGTGCGGAGGCGTTGACCTCCGGGTCGCGGCGGCTCGGGATGAACGCGGCCATGCCCCCGATCGCGTGGGCACCGCGCCGGTGGCAGGTCTGCACCAGCAGCCGGGTGTAGGCGGCCATGAAGGGCGAGGCCATGGTGACGCTGTTGCGGTCCGGCAGGATGTAGTGCTCGCCGGCGTCGCGGAAGTTCTTGACGATCGAGAACAGGTAGTCCCAGCGCCCGGCGTTGAGGCCGGCCGCGTGGTCGCGCAGCTCGTAGAGGATCTCGTCCATCTCGAACGCGGCCGTGATGGTCTCGATCAGCACGGTCGCCCGGATCGTGCCGTACGGGATGCCGAGTTCGGCCTGGGCGTGGGTGAACACGTCGTTCCACAGGCGGGCTTCGAGGTGGCTCTCGGTCTTCGGCAGGTAGAAGTACGGGCCGGAGTTGGGGTCCTCTGCGCCCCTGGCCAGCAGCCGGGCGGCGTTGTGGAAGAAGTAGAGGCCGAAGTCGACGAACGCACCGGCCACCGGGGTGCCGTCGACCAGCAGGTGGTTCTCGTCCAGGTGCCAGCCGCGCGGGCGGACCACGACGGTGGCGAGCTCGGCGGCGGGCTTGAGGGTGTAGGCCTTGCCGGCCGTGCTGGTGAAGTCGATCCGGCCCTCGAAGGCGTCGATCAGGTTGACCTGGCCGCCGACCACGTTCTCCCAGGTCGGGGAGGTGGCGTCCTCGAAGTCCGCGAGCCAGATCCGCGCCCCGGAGTTGAGCGCGTTGACGACCATCTTGCGGTCGGTCGGGCCGGTGATCTCGACCCGGCGGTCCTGGAGGGCGCGCGGCGCCTCGGCGACCTTCCAGTCCGCGGCCCGGATCCCGGCGGTCCCGGGGAGGAAGTCCAGCGTGCCTGCGGCGGCGATCCCGGTACGGCGGGCCTTGCGCCCGGCCAGCAGCTCCTGCCGGCACCCCTCGAAGGCGCGATGGAGCCCGGCGACGAAGGCGATCGCCTCCGGAGTGAGCACCTCCTCCGCCCGGTGGACGCGCGGACCGGCGACAGTGACGACCGGAGCGGCGGGGGAGGCGCCGAGGGGCCCTTGATCTGCGGCCATGAGCAGGACACTCCTAAGACGGTTGAGCCTGGCGAAGGGAGCTCCGGTAGGAACTTCCCCGGGGAACTTCCTCGATCGGAACTCGCCTGTCGGCGAGTTCGATTCTGTAAAGTGGAGACTAGTTTCCGCGATACAGAATTTCAACGGTTTGTTGAAGAGGTCGCCGGGACTCTACTCCTCCCCGACAGTGAAGGGAACGCCGGTGGTTGCGACCCCCGACCCAGCATCGACGACAGGCACCGAGCGCGCGAGCGGCGGCGTGCAGTCCGTCGAGCGCGCCTTCCAACTCCTGGAGGCGCTGGCCGACTCCGGGGGCGTGGCCACACTCAGCGAGCTCTCCACCAGTTCCGGGCTCCCGATGCCGACGATCCACCGACTGGTTCGTACCCTCGTCCAGCAGGGCTATGTCCGCCAGGACACCACGCGCCGCTACACCCTCGGCCCCCGGCTGATCCGCCTGGGCGAGACCGCCGGCCGACTGCTCGGCAGCTGGGCCCGCCCGTACCTGGCCGAGCTCATGGAGGCCACCGGCGAGACCGCCAACCTGGCGGTGCTGGAGGGCGGCGAGGTGGTGTACGTCGGACAGGTGCAGTCGCGCCGCTCGATGCGGATGTTCACCGAGGTCGGCCGACGGGTGCAGCCGCACTGCACCGGCGTCGGCAAGGCGCTGCTCGCCCAGCTGCCCGAGGACGAGGCCCGCGCCGTCCTCGGCCCCAACCCCCTGCCCGCCCACACCGAGTACACGGTCACCGACCCGCAGGAGCTGATGCGCCAGCTCGCCGAGGCGCGCGAGCGCGGCTACGTGGTCGACGACCAGGAGCAGGAGATCGGCGTCCGGTGCATCGCGCTCGCCGTCCCCGGCGCGCCGACGCCCACCGCCCTCTCCGTCTCCGGACCGGAGGCCCGCATCCGGGCCCTGGAGGAGCAGGCCGGGGCCGCCTCACTGGTACCGGTGATGCACCAGATCGCGACCCGGCTGGGGCAGGTCCTCGCACCCTGACGGCACGTCAACCACCCTTGCCGGCCGACCCGGTCGCAGCGGCGCGCCGCGTCATCCGTTCGAGCGGACGCCGGGCGGGTTGCCGCCGGGCTCCGGCGGCGGCTCCGCCACCCTGGTGCCGACGCGGCCCGCAACGGCGCGGGCGGCCGGGACGCGAGGACAGGGTGAGCGGGGATGGAGCAGCAGCACCGGGACGTGCGGAGCGCCGTTCAGGGCGGTGGCGGTGGGGTACGGGGTGGCGACGTGCCGGACGGGGGCGCGGCGGACGGTGGCGCGGCAGGTGACGTCGCGGCGGGCGGTGGCCTGCGGGGCCGTCGCCTGCGAGGACGTGGTCTGCGGGGACGTGGCCTGCGGAGTGCCGGCCTGTTCGGCGGCGGCCGGCGTGCCGCGGGAGGCAGGGGGTTCGGCGGGGCCGGGCTGGTCGCGGCCGTGGCGGCGGGGTGCGCGGTGACGGTACTGGCCACCGACCCGTCCTGGGCGTTGCTACGGCCCGAGCCCCGGCCCGCGGTGGAGGTCGTCGCGACGGGCACGCCCGAGGCGTCCATCCTGCCTGCGCCGGTGACGACCGGCGCCTCCACCCTGCCGGCACCGGCCAAGCCCGGGGCGGGGACGGCCGCTTCCGGTACCGGCACCGGTACTGGCTCCGGCTCGGAGGCGGCCGGAGCCTCCACGCTGCCCGCACCCGCCGCCGCCCGACCGTCCGACTCCGACCTGGAGGTGGTCCGGATCGACCCGGACCCGACCACGCCCGGCGGCACCACCACCATCCACGCCTTCGTCGGCAACGGGGGTCCGGACACCACCGCCTCCCCGTTCACGGTCGTGATCACCCTGCCGGAGGGCGTGAGCCCGGAGGGCCCGTACTTCCCGTCCGACTGCCGGGTGACGGGCCACGGCCGCGTCGTGCGGTGCGTCTTCAGAGCCGGGCTGCGGGAGGGACGCAGCGCGACCGCCCTCATCCCGGTCCGGCTCGACCCGGAACTGCCGGTGGGCAGACTGAGCGGCGGCTCGGTCACGGTGCGCAGCGCGGACGACCGGAACGAGGGCAACAACCGGCAGCCGTTCGACATCAGGGTGGTCGAGGCGGCTGCCGGTTCGTGAGCCGCGCGGTTCCGCCGCCGGGGCCGGCCCGGCCGGCGGACGACCGCTGCGGGCCGGGCAACTCGTACCTGAACGGACAGCTCGGCCGGGCCGCTTGTCGCGCAGCTCACCGTGGCGTCGATCAACGACACTGCGTGACAGTCGAGTTGATCGGTCTCCGGGGCCGGGAGCTGCCACGTCGACCGGGGAGGTCCCGGTCCGGGCCCAGGCAGCTCCCGGCCCCGGCCGCGCACGCGCGGCCACGCCGTGGCGGACCGTACCGTGGCGAGTGCCTGACCGAGTGCGCCCGGTCGGATAAATTGGAAGCCTGACATCATCCGCCGTGCACAAGAGCGGCGAGCCCGACAGGACGCTCGCCACGACCTGACAGAGACGAGGACCCGCCCCACCATGACCGCGCCCCTGCCCGCCTTCGCCGGCCGCACCTACCTCTTCCGGGTCGACAACGGTGCGGCCTTCCGCAACACCTACTCGGCCGACGGCACGCGGCTGCGCTGGGAGGGCCTCGGCGAGTCCGCGGGCCAGTGGGAGGACGTGCGGCTGCACGTCGCCGAGGTCGCGCCGGAGATCTACTTCATCAGCTGGACGGAGCAGAGCGGGATCACCGTCAGCCACGTGATGGACCTCGGCAAGCTGACCGTGCGGGCCTTCTGGACCTTCGAGGGTGAGGGCGGCCGGGTCGGCCAGCTTCACACCGGGACACTGGAGCGGGTGGCCTGAGCGGCGGGACCGCCGGGCGGGAGCCGTACGGTTCCTGAACGGCCCGGCCGACCCGAACCCAGAACCGAACCCCCGGAACCGAACCCCCGGGGCCGCAGCCCCGGGGGTTCGGCCGTTCAGGTTCAGGCGTTCAGGCGTTCAGGTGTTCAGGTGCGGCTGGTCAAGCTCGGCCGGGTCGCTTCATACGGTCTGGTTCGGCACCTTAAGGTGCTGGGACAGCCACTCCAGCGAGGAGGGCAGCAGGGCGCTCCAGGTCTCGAAGTTGTGGCCGCCGTTCTCCAGCATGCTGTACGAGACCTTCATAGGGCTCTGCACCGCGTCGACGAAGGCCTCGGTCTCCTGCCGGTAGCTGCCGTCGCCCTTCTTGGTGCCGGCCAGCAGCACGGACACCTTCGGCTGCGGAAGGTTCTTCAGCCGCCACATCAGGTTGGCCTCGTCGCGGCGCTGCTTGCTGCCACCGAAGAGGTCGCCCGTGGTGGGGTCGTCGGCCGCGTCGTAGTAGGCGGAGAGGGCGACGGCGGTCGGAAAGACGTCCGGGTGACGCATCGCCAGCTTGAGCGCGCAGTAGCCGCCGGTCGAGTTACCCATGAAGGCCCAGGCCTGCGGGTCGGAGGAGACCCGGTAGCTGGCCTGGATCGCCGAGGGCACGTCCTTGGTGAAGTAGGTGTCGGACTGCGGGCCGTTCGGGACGTCCTCGCACTCGGTGTCCTGGGGCAGCGCGGGCGATGGGCGCACCAGGACCATGACGGTCGGCTGCATCCGCCCTTCCTGCAGCAGCTTGAGCGCCGCACCCGGGTAGTTGAAGCGGGTGATCAGATTCTCGGCGATTCCTGGGAATCCGGTGCTGACGATCACGGCCGGGAACTGCTTCTGGGCGTACTCCGGCTGGAAGTACTGCGGCGGCAGGTAGACGTAGCCCTCGGTGGACAGCCGGCTGACCGCGCCGTCGATCCTGATCTTGCGGATCTCGCCGGACTGGCCGGGCTCGCGGCCCATCGCGCCGCCGCCCTTGACCGCGGCCTGGCCCATCGTCTCCACCATCAGCCGGCCGGAGGCGTCCGCCTTGTTGTGGATGACCACCGGGCCGGTGTCGCCAATGCCCAGCAGGTCGTCCCAACTGCTGTAGAAGGCGAAGTAGTTGTTGGCGACCAGGCCGAGTGCGGCGAGCACCGTGAGCTGGGTGGCGAGCAGTGCGCCGATCCGGCCGAGCACCGCCCGCCAGGTCTTCTTCGCGAGTCTGGGCCACAGCCAGACCGTGCCGACCATCATCACGACCGCGATCAGTGCGGTCAGCGCCAGCACCTTGTGGCTCGTCAGACCCATGTCCTGCTTGCTCCCACGCCTCGAACTCCAGTCCCCTCCGCTGGGGACATCCGAGGAGGTCACCCCGGTTCCCCCTGCCGGGGCGCGAGGACCAACCCTAACGCCAGCTGGGAGAAAGCCGACCGCGGCTGGGAGGTTACGGGGAGCCGGGCAGACGGATGACAACTTTCAGATAACAGATTTCGAAAGTTGTCATCTGAAATCTGTCGACTGTCGACTGTCCGCTGTCCCCGTCATCGGCCGGCCACCGGCCGGCCCCGGGCTCAGCCGACCCGCCCCCACAGCCGCAGCCCCTCCGTGAGCTCGCGCATGCAGCGAGCACCGAGGTCCTGCGGGGAGCCCGGACCGGCGAGGGGCGCCTCGGAGGCGGCCCACTGCTCCAGGGCCACCCGGATCGCCGCGGTCGCGGCGGCGGCCGCCAGCCGGATCTCCAGCGGATCGGTGCCGTCCGGGCAGCGTTCGGCGAGGGCGGCCCGCAGACGCTCCTCCGAGTCGGCGTGGACGCGCTGCCAGGTGGCGTTCAGCTTCGGATCGCGCAGCAGACCGCGGGCCCACTGCATCATCTCGGCCCGCTCCTCGTCGGCCGGGGTCAGCGACGCGACCGCCGCACGCTCCAGCGCCTCGCGCAGCGGCAGGCCCGCGGGGCTGGCCGTGAATAGCTCCACCCACTCCTGCCCGCCCGCCGCGAGCAGCGGAGCAACGGCGTCCTCCTTGACCGAGAAGTACCGGTAGAAGGTGCGCAGGGAGATGCCCGCGGCGAGGGCGATCTCCTCGGCGGTGGTCGCGTCCGTGCCCCGCTCGGCGAAGAGTGCGGCGGCGGTACGGGCGATCTCCAGCCGGGTGGCCTCACGGCGGCGCTGGGTCAGGGTCGGGCGTCCGGTCACGGGGTCAGCCTACGCGGACGGATGCCAAGGCGGCACGTCACGACAGATCGGCATGAATGGACTTCTTGGCACAACGTGCCACTTAGGCGTAACGTGCCTATCGAGGTCGAGAGACCACGAACGAACGGAGTACCACCATGGAGCGCTTCAGCGGACGGAACGTCCTGATCACCGGCGGCGGCTCGGGCATCGGCCAGGCCACCGTGCACCGGATCCTCGCCGAGGGCGGGAAGGTCGTCGCCGTCGACGTCAACGAGGACGGCCTGAAGAAGACCCTGGACCGCGCCACCGCCGAGGGAACCGCGGACCGCCTCACCGTCCAGGTGCTGGACATCGCGGACGAGGCGGCCGTCGTCGCGGGCGTGGCCGAGGCGATCGCCGGCCTGGGCGGCCTGGACGTGCTGGTCAACGCGGCCGGCATCCTCCGCTCCTCGCACACCCACGAGACCAGCCTGGAGTTCTGGAACACGCTCCTCGCGGTGAACCTGACCGGCACCTTCCTGATGACTCGCGAGGCGCTCCCCGCGCTGATCGCCGGCGGCAAGGGCGTGGTGGTCAACTTCAGCTCCACCTCCGCGAGCTTCGCCCACCCCTACATGGCCGCGTACGCCGCGACCAAGGGCGGCATCCAGTCCTTCACCCACGCCATCGCCTCGGAGTACTCGAAGCAGGGCCTGCGCGCGGTCTGCGTCGCACCGGGCAGCATCGACAGCGGCATGACCCACAACCCGGGCCTGCCCGCCGACGCCGACCTCAGCCTGCTGGCCAAGCTCTCCCCCGCACTCGGCCAGGGCTTCGCCGGCCCGGAGACGGTGGCCGGCGTGATCGCCATGCTCGCCTCCGACGACGGCGCCTTCGTCACCGGCACCGAGCTCCGCATCGACGGCGGCACGCACATGTGACGCCGGTCGACCCGCCGACCTGCCAGACCACTCGACCGCTCGACCGCGGGAAGGCGGGGCCTTGCCGTCCCCCGTGCGGCACAGGCCCCGCCTTCCCGCGGTCCCGAGGCCGTCCCGTCGGCCTCGGAAGGCCGGGCCGGCCGCGGCCCCGGTACCGAGCCGGGTGCGGCGGCGGTCACCGCAGAGGCTTCGCCAGGAGGAGTTCGCGGCCGACCCCGTCGGCGAGCAGGTCCCCGGGTTCCGCAAGCGGGGTGAAGCCGTGGCGGCGGTAGAGGGCGAGCGCCGCCGCGTTGCCGGGGAGCACGGCGAGGCGCAGCGTGGTGCCGCCGGTGGCCCGGGCCCAGCGCTCGACCTCCTCGACGAGACGGTCCGCGACGCCCCGGCCGCGGGCCCGCGGGGCGACCCAGAGCGAGCGCAACTCCCGCACGCCGTCCGGTGATCCGGGCAGTCCGCCGACCAGGCCGACCGGGTCGTCGTCCAGGTGGGCCGCGACGTGGAGGGCGTCCGGAAGACGGAGCCGGTCGTGCCAGCGGTCCTCACCGCCCTGGTCCCAGTCGGCCAGGCCGGCCTTGAAGGCGTCCGGCGCACCGGTCAGGGCGGCGAGACGGAGGTCCCGCCAGAGTGGCCAGTCGGCGGTCGTGAGGGTTCGGAGCGTCGGCATCACCATGCCCGGCACCGTAGAAGACCCGCCCGTCGGCCGTCTGCCGAATGCCCGCTCCGGCAGCCGCGGCCACGGCCACGGCCACGGCCGATGGGACCGGCAGGCGACGAGGCCCCGCCTACGGCGTGCGCCAGTCGGCGGCGAAGGCGGCGGCCGGGTTGGTGACGAGGAGCAGCTCGGGCAGTTCCGGGCCGTAGCTGCGGGCGAGGCGCGGGGCGAGGTCGGCGAGCAGAGCGACCGGGCCGGCGGCCGCGCGGGCGGTCCGGGTGGTGGTGTCGGCGCCGAGCAGCAGTTGGTCGGCGTGGCCCGCCTCGACCAGATCGGCGATCACGTCGAAGGCCTGGTGGTCGCCGGACCGGCCGGACCGGGAGGGGCTGTCCAGGGCGAGCCGGACCCCCTCCGCGGCCAGGGCACGGTGCAGCGCGCGGTCGGGGAGCCGGGTGAGGTGGCCGAGGACGATCCGGTCGGGCCGGACCCCGTGCCGGTCGTGCAGCAGGTGCAGGACCCGGAGCGGAGCGCCGTCGGCTTCGAGGTGGACGGCGATCGGGGCACCGGTGGCGTGGTGGGCCTCGGCCGCCGCGGCCATCGTCCACCGGGTGTGCCGGCTCACGGGCCCCGGATCGCCCGCGACCTTGATCAGCCCGGCTCGGACGCCCTCGGGCGCGCCGGGCAGACCGGTGGTGAGTTCGGCGACGAAGCGTTCCGCGAGGTCGGCGTACGCGCCGGGGCGCTCGGCCGGGTCGCCGTCGACATCCGGGAAGAAGCCCGGCGCGTAGTGGACCGCCTGGTGCGCGCCGGTGGCGGCAACGACGTGGACGCCGGTCGCGCGGGAGAGCGCGGCGAGGGAGTCCGCGCCCCGACCCAGGCCGAGCGGGGTCCACTGGACGAGGGCACGGCCACCGGCGGCGGCGTAGGCCCGCAGGACGTCCTCGGCGGCGGCTGGATCGTCCAGCTCCTGGCCGGGGAGCAGTGGGCTGCGGATGAAGAGGTGGTCGTGGGAGTCGGCGACCCCGAGGTCGGCGGGGTCCAGGTCGCCGAGGACGGTGCGGACGGTGCGGCTCATGCGTCGGCCTCCGGGGTGGCGCTCCCGGCGACGGTCTCCGCCGCGGCCTCGGTGCCAGTTCCGGTCCCGGCCTTGGCCTCGGCGTCGGCGTCGGCGAAGGTGGCAGTGGCGACGCGCAGGCCGGCCAGCGCCTTGGGGAGACCGACGTACGGCGCGAGGTGGACGATGACCTCGGTGATCTCCGCCTCCGTCAGGCCGATCCGTCGGCTGTAGCGGACGTGGTCGGCCAGCTGCGGCTCGACGCCGCCGAGTGCGGTGAGCGCGGCCAGGTTCGCGATCTGGCGGTCGCGCAGGGCGAGTCCGGGACGCTGGTAGGTACCGCCGAAGAGGCTGGTGACGATCCAGTCGGGGAAGCCGGGGGCGAGGGCGTCCAGGCCCCCGAGCGTGGTGGCGGCGCCGGGACCCGCGAGTTCGGCGAGCAGGGCGTAACCGGCCGTGCGGTCGGTCGGGGCCGGGGTGAGGTCGGTGCCGGTGGGAACGGTCGCGGGGGACATCGGGGCGGTGGGTCCTTTCACCAGTGGCGGCCGGCCGGCAGCCGGTCGAGTTCGGGGCGGGACAGGTGCAGCACCTGGTAACGGACGCCGGGCTCGTCCTCGGGGGCCGGGCCGTGCCAGAGGGCGAAGCGGAGCAGCTCCCAGCGGCTCGGGTCGACGGCCACGGCGGCGGTGTGCAGGGCCGGGTGCGTGGGCAGGTCGGCGAGCGCCCGCTCGACGGCCTCGGCCGGGTCGGCGGATTCCGGCAGCCGTACGGTCTCGCGGGTGGCGGTGGTCGGCGGCCCGGCCGCCTCCTCCGTTGACGACGCCGTCTCCGACGCCGATGTCGATGCCGAGGCCGATGCCGTGGCCGCCGAGGTTCCTGACGCGCCGTGGGTCAGGCCCGCGCCCAGCCAGTGCCGGACGGCGGGGCGTCCGAAGTCGGCGCTCAGGCCGCGGAATCCCGGCCCCCAGAGGAAACCGTTCATGCCCTCGACGGTGTGCCAGAGGTAGAACGGCGCGTACTGGTTGACGGGCGAGCCCTGTCGGCCGCGCTCGCGGACCAGATAGGCCTTGAGGCCGAGACCCGGGTGCGCGTCGAGCAGGTGGCCCTTGTCGGCGACGCGCTTGCGGATGACGCCCATGTCGTAATCGGCGGGGAGGGTGATCTCGTACTGCATCGCGTGCACGGCTGGGCTCCTCGGGTTCGACGGGTCCGGCAGGCAGGCGGACTGCCGGCCGGGCGGGCTCGGCGGGTCAGGCAGGCAGGCGGGCTGCCGGCCGGGCGGGCTCGGCGGGGTCAGGCCGTTCGGTGTGCCGCGAACAGGCCGAGGGCGCCACGAACGGCCCGGTCGAACGGCTCGGCGCTGTCGGCGGCACGGGCCAGGACGTAGCCGCCCTGGACGACGGCGACCACGGCGGCGGCGGTGTCGGCCGGGTCGAGGCCGGGCGCGAACTCGCCGTCCGCCTGGCCGTCGGCGATCAGTCCGGCGATCCGGCCGCGCAGCCAGTCGAAGGTCTCCTCGACGGGCGCGCGCAGGAGCGGGTCGGCGACCACGTCCGGGTCCTGGGCCATCCGGCCGATCCGGCAGCCGCGCAGGACGTCACGGTCGCGCTGCAGGTAGGCGGCGATCCGGTCGTAGGCGCTGCCGGGGGCGACGAGGTCGGCCTCGGCGACGCCGCGCATCTGCTCGGCACTGCGGCGCAGGGCGGCGGCCGCGAGGTCGGGCTTGCCGGCGAAGTGGTGGTACATGCTGCCCTGGCCGACGCCGGAGCGCTGCTGGATGGCCTTGGGGCTGGTGCCGACGTAGCCGCGCTCCCAGAGGAGGGCCTGGGTGCTCTCGATGAGGCGGTCCTGGGTGCTCATGCGGATCACTGTACATACCAGTAGGTACAGAATGCCAGTGCGGACGCCGCCCGATCCGACCGGACCCGATCCGGCTCGGGCTCGGGCTCGGGCTCGGGCTCGGGCTCGGGCTCGGGCTCGGGCTCGGGCTCGGGCTCGCGCTCGGGGCTCCGGTGCCGGCCCCGGCCCTGGGCGCGCGGCCGGCCCCCCGGGACCCCCGCCGGGAAGAACGTTGAGGGCCGTGCGCCGCCCCCCGGCGGCCACGGCCCCTCGACCGTTCGTCATCCCCCGCCCAGCCGAACGGCATTCCGGCGCACCTGGTGGCGCGCGTCACGTCACGCACGGTTGCCGGCGTCACGCCGCGTAGGGGGTGCACGGCGCATTGCGCGGGCGGGCGGGAGATCCGGGCTGCCGTGGCAGCGCGCGGCCGGCGTGGACCGCTACGGCAGCGCCCGACGGATCTCCGGCGCCACCGCGCTCGCGAACAGCTCCAACTGCTCGCGCTGCGCCCCCTCTGTGAGGGCGTCGACCCCGATGCCGACCACCTCGTTGCCGAAGGCCTCGTGGTAGCGGTGGATCTTCTCGATCACCTGCTGCGGACTGCCGACCAGCGCCGAGCCGCGCTCCAGCGCGTCCTCCAGCGAGGTGAACGGCGAGTTGTTGTGCCGGCCCGCGGCCGAGTCGAACAGTGCGTTCCAGTACGGGCGGAAGCCCTCGACGGCGTCCTGCGAGCGCTCGGCGACGAACAGTCCGCCGAAACTCGCGCCCACCCGGGCCCGCGCCGGGTCGTGCCCGTAGTGCTCCCAGCGCTCGCGGTAGTGCTCGACCAGCGTCCGGTACTTCTCCAGCGGATGGAAGGAGTTGGCGGAGAAGAGCGGGTCACCGTGGCGGGCCGCGAGGTCGGTGGACCGCGTGCTGGTCGCACTGCCGTGCCACACCGGGATCGGATCCTGGAGCGGGCGCGGCCAGACCGTGACGTCCGTGAGCGGCGGGCGGGTCGAGCCCTCCCAGGTCACCTTCTCCTCGCGCCAGAGCCTGCGCAGCAGGCCGTAGTTCTCCGCGAGCGCCTCCCACTGGCGCTCCTCGGGGAGGCCGAACAGTCCGAAATGGCGCGGGTCGTTGCCCTTGCCGACGATCAACTCCAGTCGACCTCCGGAGAGTTGGTCGAGCATCGCGTAGTCCTCGGCGACCCGGACCGGGTCGAGGACGCTGAGCACCGTCACCGTGGTGAACAGCCGGATGCTGGAGGTGCGGGCGGCGATGGCGCTCAGCAGCAGGGGCGGCGCCGGGGAGAGGAACGGCTCACCGTGCCGCTCCCCCACGCCGTAGCCGTCGTAGCCGAGCTGCTCGGCGAGGACGGCCTGGTCGATGACGTTGTGCAGCTTCTGCTGCGGGGTGCGCCGGACGCCGGTGACCGGGTCGGGGGCGTTGGCGACGAGGGACGAGACGGTGAACCGCACGGCGGTCTCCTTGGGCGCTCGGGACGGGCTCGGGGTCGGGCTCGGTCGGACCAGGGCCGGGCTCGGGCTCGGGCTCGGGCCGGGACCATGCGCCGGGTACAGGACCGGGCCGGGCCGGGTACGGGCTGAGCATGGGGACGAGCTGAGCAGGACCGGGACGGGACCGGCGGGCCGGAGCGTCCCGGGATTCGGTGAGCCGCACGGAGAGCGGAGCGCGGGGAGCCCGTGCGCGGTCCGGTGCTGCGCTCCTACGGGCGGCGCCGGCGGAACGGCCGACGGGGCGGGCGGTGGGCCGCTCGGGCGGCGGGGCTCGCGGGTGGCGTCAGCGGTCGGTGCTGCGGTGACGGCGACAACAACAGCGAGCTGCGGCGGCGGCCACGGCCACAGTCCGGACTGCCATCTCGCCTCCTCCTCGCCTCTCACGCACGCGATCCTCCGCGAGCATAGGCACCGGCCCGGAACGGGGCAAGGCTTGATCCGCCGCGACGGGCTGGCAGGATGTCCGGCATGAGCTACCTCGCCGCGGATGACCGCTATGACTCGATGACCTATCGGAAGGCCGGCCGCAGCGGCGTCCAGCTGCCCGCCGTCTCGCTGGGGCTCTGGCACAACTTCGGTGACGCCCAGCCGCTGGACGTGCAGCGGGCGGTGCTGCGCCGGGCCTTCGACCGGGGCGTCACACACTTCGACCTGGCGAACAACTACGGCCCGCCGTACGGCAGCGCCGAGCGCAACTTCGGCTACCTGTTCGCCCAGGACTTCCGGCCGTACCGGGACGAGCTGTTCATCGCCACCAAGGCCGGCTGGGACATGTGGCCCGGCCCGTACGGCAACGGCGGCAGCCGCAAGTACCTGCTGGCCAGCCTCGACCAGTCGCTGGACCGGATGGGGCTGGACTACGTCGACGTCTTCTACTCGCACCGGTACGACCCGGACACCCCGATCGAGGAGACGATGGGGGCGCTCGACAGCGCGGTGCGCTCGGGCAGGGCGCTGTACGCGGCGATCTCCAACTACCCGGCGGAGCAGCACCGGGAGGCGGTGGCGATCCTGCGCGAGCTGGGGACGCCGGTGCTGATGAACCAGTCGGCGTACTCGATCCTCAACCGGTACGTGGAGGACGGCGGCGTGCTGGATGCTGTGGGCGACACCCAGAGCAGCCTCATCGCCTACTCTCCGCTGGCCCAGGGGCTGCTGACCGACCGCTACCTGTCCGGGGCGGTTCCGGCGGGCTCGCGGATGTCGATCGGCAAGTTCCTCACCGAGGAGGCGCTGACCGAGCGGAAGCTGGAGCAGCTGCGGGCGCTGGCCGCGGTCGCCGAGCGGCGCGGGCAGACGCTGGCGCAGCTGGCGCTGTGCTGGGTGCTGCGGGACCCGCGGGTGGTCTCGGTGATCATCGGTGCGAGCAGCGTCGCCCAGCTGGACCAGAACCTCGACGCACTGGCGGGCGGGCCGCTGACGGCCGAGGAGCTGGCGGAGATCGACCGGCTGAGCCGCTGAGCGGGGCGGGGGCGCCGGCCGGCGGCCGAGGCTGATCGCTGCGGCTGATGGCCACGGCTGACGCTGACAGCTGACGATCAACGGATGACAGCTGACAGATTTCGAAATCTGTCAGCTGTCATCCGTCATCTGTTATCCGTCACTTGTCAGCTGTCACCAGTCAGCCACCGGCGTGCGGCCGCTTGATGCCCAGAGCAGGCAGAACCGTTTCTGCAACCCGATGGGCCTCCTCCAGCAGCGGGTTGCCCGAGAGGATGAACGTGTCGACACCCAGTGCCTCGAACTCCTGCAGGCGCTCGATCACCTGGGCCGTCGAGCCGACCACCGCCGTACCGGGCCCGGGGCGGAACAGGCTCATTCCCGGCCAGAGGTTGGGGTAGACCTCCAGCTCCCGGGCCCGCGCCGGCACCTTCCCGCCGTGCTGGCGGAACTGCCGCTGCCAGCCGACCCCGTCCTCCGCCTTCGCGCCACCCAGCTGGCGCGCGTAAGTGGCCTCACCGGTGACGTCCAACAGCCGGTCGGCGGCGGCCCAGGCCTCGTCCTCGGTGTCGCGGACGATCAGGTGCAGCCGCAGCCCGATCCGCACCGACCGGCCGTGGGCGGCCGCCCGCTCGCGGACCAGGTCCAGCTTCTCCTTGAGCAGGTGCGGCGGCTCTCCCCAGGTCAGGTAGACGTCCACGTGCTCGGCGGCCATCTCGATGCCGGCCGCCGAACTGCCGCCGAACCAGAGCGGGATGCCGCCGGGCTGCACCGGGGTCAGCTCGCGCAGGCTCGCACCCGCGTTCTTCAGCTCGTAGAACTCGCCCTTGTGGTCGAAGACTTCACCCGCCGTAAGACGCTTGACGATCGACCAGTACTCGCCGCTGAGCCGGTAGCGGTCGTCGTGCTCGACGTCCAGGCCGTACTCGCGCAGCTGAGCGGTCGAGCCGTTCACCACGTTGAAGCGCAGCCGGCCGCCGTGCAGGTGGTCGAAGCTGAGTGCCATCTTGGCCAGCAGGGTGGGTGAGACCAGCCCCGGGTGGACGGCCAGCAGCGGCTTGAAGGCCGGGGTGGTGGCGGCCGCGAGCGCGCTGCCGAGCGTCCAGACGTCGTACAGGTCGGTCGCGAGCAGCGCGCCGGTGTAGCCCAGTCGCTCGACGCTGCCCGCCAGTTGCTGGAGGTAGCGGAGGTCCACCGGGCGGCGACCGGCCGGCTCCCAGGGGTAGTGCCCCTCGCGCGGAATGATGTACCAGAGGACTTCGGAGGCCATGGGTCAGGCCGCCTTCGCGAGCGCGGCGGCCACCGGGGCCTCCAGGGCGGGGAGGTGGGCGTCGGCGACGGTCAGTGCCCGGTCGATGAAGCCCGCACCGTGGAAGATGTCCGCGGCTTCCTGCTGTTCGGCGACGAACCCGGCGGTGGCGGGCTCCAGTCGCCAGGGCAGCGCGACCAGCGCGGACTGCCAGTCGGCGGCCGCGCCGCCCAGTTCCTCGGCGGCGATCGCGGCGGCCTCGGCCGGATTGGCGGCCGCCCAGGCGTCCGCCCGGCGCAGGGCGGTCACGATCGCGGCGACCACCTCGGGGCGGCCGGTCGCGAAGTCCCGGCGGGTAAAGAACACCGAACGGTCGGTGATGACGTCACCGGTGCGGATCAGCTCGCGGAACTCCCCGGTGCGGCGGGCGGCGGCGAGTTCGGCGCCCTGGGCGATCCAGCCGGCGATCTCGCCGTCGCGCAGCCGCCGGGCCTGGTCCTGGCCGGCCACCGGGCGCTCCGGGGTGACGTCGTCGCCGTACGAAAGTCCCTGCGCGTGCAGGGTCTTGGCGAGCAGGTGGGTCTGCCAGGAGCCGACGGCGAGGACGACCGTGGCACCCTTGAGGTCCGCGACCGTCCGCACCGGGCCGGAGTCCAGCACCAGGAGGGCGCCGTGGTCGGGGCGGGGTGCGGAAACGGCCGCGTAGACCAGGTCGTGGCCGGCCGCCTGGGCGGTGATCGGCGGAGTGGAGCCGGTGCCGCCGAAGTCGATGACGCCCTCGGCGAGCAGCGCGCCGGTACGGGTGCCGTCCGCGTAGTGGTGGAAGGCGCCGGTCTCGCCGAGCGGGGCCAGCTCCTCGTCCAGGTAGGGAAGTCGGGCGAGGTAGTAGAGCGACGGGTTGCTGGCGTGGACGCCGAGGGTGACGGTCATCTGGTCAACTCCAGTGGTGCGGGCTCGGTTGGTCGGAAGTCAGGGTGGATCGGGGGAAATCGGGAGGACAGCGGGGATTCTCGGGGAACTACGGGAAGCTACGGGGAATCGCGCTGGACAGTGGTGGATCGCCGGCGTCAGTGGACGCCGAGGTCGGCGAGCAGCCGCCGCCGCAGGTCGGCGAAGGCGGGATCGGCCGGGTCGCGCGGGTTCTCGACGGTGACGGCTTCGTCCCGGGCGAGCAGACCGTCGCGCAGCACCACGACCCGGTCGGCGAGCCGTACGGCTTCGTCCACGTCGTGGGTGACCAGCAGTACCGCCGGGCGGTGGCGGCGCACCAGGTCGCCGACGAGGTCCTGCATGCGCAGCCGGGTGAGCGCGTCCAGGGCGGCGAACGGTTCGTCGAGCAGCAGGAGTTGCGGCTCCCGGACGAGCGCCCGGGCGAGTGCTACGCGCTGCGCCTCACCTCCCGACAGGGTGGCCGGCCAGGCCTCGGCGTGCCGCTCCAGGCCGACCTCGGCGAGCGCCTTCAGCCCGGTCTCCCGGGTCGCGGCGCCGCGCGGCAGGCCGACCGTGACGTTCGCCAGGACCCGCTTGGACGGCACCAGGCGGGGCTCCTGGAACACCACGGTACGGACCGGCGGGACGAGCACGGTGCCCCCGTCCGCCTGGTCGAGCGCCCCGAGGATGCGCAGCAGTGTGGTCTTGCCGGTCCCGCTCGCACCCAGCAGGGCGACGAACTCCCCACGGGCGATGGAGAGGTCGACCCCGTCGAGTACCGCCCGGGTGCCGAACACCCGGCGCAGACCGCGTAGGTGGACGGCCGGGACCGTCTCCTCGGAGGCCGAGGAGGTTGAGGAGGTTGAGGAGGTTGAGGAGACCGACAGCGAGGACGTGGCGGTGGTGAACGTGTCGGCGGTCATCGGGCCGCTCCCTGGACGATCTGGCGCCACGGCATCAGCACGCGCTCCAGGACCCGAACGACACCGTCCGCGGCGAGGCCGAGCAGCCCGTAGATCAGGATGCAGACGGCGAGGACGTCGGTGCGCGAGTAGTTCTGCGCCTGGGCCATCAAGTAGCCGATGCCTTCGGTGGAGTTGATCTCCTCGGCGGCGATCAGGGCGATCACGCTGAGCGTCATCGACAGGCGCAGTCCGGACAGCAGCGAGGGCAGGGCGCCGGGCAGCACGACCGTGCGCACGATCGCCCAGCGTCCGAGGCCGAAGCTGCGCATCGCCTCGACCAGTTTGCGGTCGGTGCTGCGGACCCCGCCCGAGGCGGACACGTACATCGGGAAGCTGGTGGCGACCCCGATCAGGGCGACCTTCGCGATCTCGGTGATGCCGAACCACACCATGAACAGCGGGACGAGGGCCAGGAAGGGCACGGTGCGCAGGACCTGGATCGCGGAGTCGAGCAACTCCTCGCCGAGGCGGGTGAATCCGGTGACCACGCCGAGCACCAGTCCGGTGGTCGCGCCGAAGAACAGTCCGAGTCCGGCGCGGGTGAGGGAGACGGACAGGGCGTCGGTCAGCTGGCCGTTGCCCCACAACTCCCCGACCGCCTGGGCGACCTGGGTGGGCGAGGCGAGCACGTCCTGGGTGAGCGCGCCGGTGGCGGAGGCGAGTGCCCAGCCGCCGAGCAGGGCGAGCGGACCGATGGTGCGCAGGGTCATGGCGAGTGCCCGGGGGCGGGGCCGGTGCCGCCGGCTCTGCGGGGCGACCAGGCCGGATTCCAGTGCGGCCCGGGTGTCCTCCGGCGTGAACGTCCGGGTGGCGGTGGTCACTTGGCACCGTCCCCGAGATTGTTGATGTCGATCAGGTACGGCTTGACGTCCACCAGCTGCTTGGTGACCTTCTGGTCGGCGAAGAACTGGGCGACCGTCCCGAAGCGGGCGACGTCGGCGTCGGAGATGGCGTCGGCCGGGGTGCCCTGCTTGCCGACGTTCACCGCGACGTCCTTCTCGGCGGGGGTGACGGCGGTCGGGCCGGCGTCGGTGAACACGTTGAGGTAGCCGGCCGGGTCGGCCTTCTCCTTGGCGCCGTTCTCCCGCAGATAGGCGTAGAAGGCCTTCACCACCTCGGGGTGCTTGTCGGCGAAGCCGTTGCGCACCGCCCAGACCGCGTAGTTGTCGGAGCCCACCTCCTGACCGTTGACCAGGAAGTGCGCACCGGCGTTGGCGATGGCGGGTGTCGAGAAGGTGTTCCAGGTCGCCCAGGCATCCACCTGGCCGGAGTTGAAGACGCCGGAGGTCTGGTCGGCGCGCAGGTAGACCCGCTCCACCTTGTCGGCCGGGACGCCGTTCTTCGCCAGTGCCTTGAGCAGCAGGTACTCACTGGTGCCGCCCTGGGAGACGGCGACCTTCCTGCCGACCAGGTCCTGGACGGACTTGACGGGCGAGTCGTTCTTCACCAGGATCCCCTCGCCGACGCCGTCGGGCGCGGTCTGGGCGAACAGCTTGAAGCCGGGCTTCTGGGCGAGCGCGGCGACGGCCGAGGTGATCGAGCCCTGGGCGATGTCCAGTTGGTCGGCGGAGAGGGCCTGGGCTGCGGGGGCGAAGGGGCCGGCGCTGCCGGTCCAGGCGACCTTGGCGTGGACCGCGGCCAGGGTGCGGTCCAGCGAACCGTCCTTCTTGCCGCGGGCCAGGAAGCCGTTGTTGCCGGGATCAGGCAGGCGGAGCACCACGTCGGCCTTGCCGCCGGCCCCGCCGTCGGCGGAGGCCTTGGCCCCGTCGGCCGAGGAGCCGCAGGCGGCGAGGGCGGCGGAAGCGAGCAGAGCGGTGGCGGCGAGGGCGGGACGAGGGGTCTTCACGGGGTCTCCAAAGGGGTGACAGATGACAGCCGACAGCTGACAACTTTCGAAATCTGTTAGCTGAACGCTGTTACCTGAAGTCTGTGATCCGCACGCCGCCGGCACCGGAACCCGCGCCCGCCGCCTCACCCGCACGCCGCACCCGCAGCAGCTCGCGCGCTGCGCGCAGCGGCTCCGGGTCGGCCCAGGCCTGGACGTCCACCGGCGCGGCAAGGAAGCCCTGCTCCCTGAGGAATCGTTCCTGCAGCGCGAGCAGCTCCAGCCGCTCCGCCGACAGGTCGAGCCGCAGGGTCCGGTGGCTGCCCGGCGCATAGGCTCCGGCGACGCCCTCGGCACCGGCACCGGTCTCGGCCCGCAGGATCCGGGCCACCTCCTCCGGACGCTCCGCCGCCCAGTCGGCGGCCTCCAGCAGCACGGCGAGGAACCGGGCCACCAGCTCGGGGTGTTCGTCCAGCAGCCGCTGGTGGACGGTGATCGGCCGGGGCGTGCCGTTGTTGAGCCGGGCCCGGCGGTCCGGCGCCGCGTCCAGTTCCACGGCCACCTCCGCACCGACCCGGCGGGCCGCCTCGACGGCGAGCGCCCCCTTCACGTACACCGCGTCCACCGTGCCGTCCCGCAGCGCGGCCAGCTCGGCGGACCACTGCCCGGCGCCCTCGGATCCGGGGACGTCCACCAGCTCGGCGTCCGCCAGGGTGAGGCCCGCGAGCCCGAGGGCGCCCCGGAGGCCGGCCAGCGCCATCGCCCGCCAGAAGTCGATGCCGATGTCATGATGTGGCACCGCCAGCCGCAGTCCACGCAGTTGCCCGGGTTCGGTGATGCCGCTGCCGGCCCGGACCAGCACCACCTGGCGCTCCTCGATCCAGGTGAGGCCGATCAGCCTGGTCGCCTCGCCGCGCGAACGGGCCCACAGCGCGGGGACGTTTCCGCCCTCCCGGAACAGACCGGTCAGCGCGTGGGTGTAGTGATGGTCCGCGGCCACCTCGGGCGGTGCGTCCTGCAGCGAGCGGACCGCGATGCCGTCGGCGGCGAACTCACGGGCGAGCCAACCCTGATCGGCGGCGATCCCGGTCGCGGTGGGCACCGGGCAGCGGGTGAACCAGAGGGTGTCGGGAAGCGGGGAGGGGTTCTGGGTACGACTGGACAACGGAGTTGGTCCTCTACGGGGGCTCCGACCACGGCCGGAGGAGCTCGGTATCGATGACCGCACGGAGGCCATGAGGCCTGGTGCGCAGAGAAGTTGTACGCCGCGATGCAGGACGGCGGGCGGCGCGGGAGGGTCGGGCGGCGCGGGAGAGGTCGTTCAGCGACAACACGCACGGGAGGGCAGACACCGGTGGGACGTCACGGCGCTTCTCCTTCCGTGGAATCGGGACGGTCTCCGCCGAGGCCGAGTGGCCGTTCGACGCGATGCGAGGAGCGTTCCACGGCAGACGAGCCCTAGGCAAGCTTTTGCCACATCGTGGGATCAGTTGTTCATCAACGCCATTCCATTGCAACGTCGTCGACACATTTCCGCAGCACTGGCTGCCCTACGCTGAGACCGCCTCCGGCCGTCCGTCCGGAGTTCCGAACCGAAACGCGAGGTGCCATGGCCGAGGCCGCCACCGCCGTCCAGAGTCCGCCGGCCGGTGCGCAGGCCGTCCAGCGCGCGCTCGGGCTGCTGCACTGCTTCCACGACAACGGCCCCGACCTGAGCGCCTCGGACCTCGCACGCCGGATGGGCCTGTCGGTCTCCACGGCGCACCGGCTGGCCCGCACGCTGGTCAGTGCCGGGTTCCTGGAGCAGGACGAACAGACCGCCCGCTACCGGCTCGGTCCTGCCGTCGCCGAACTCGGCCAACTCACCTTCCACCAGCGCGGGCTGCACCTGGCCGGGCCCGAACTGGACCTGCTCTCCCGGCGCACCAAGGCGACCGCCGACCTGGCGATCCGCAGCGGTGCCCACGCCGTGATCCTGGTCGGCGGTTCCGTCCGCCCGGACACCGGGCTGGGCCTGCGTCGGCCACTGCACTCCACGGCCCTCGGCAAGATCCTGCTGGCCTGGCCCCGCCCGGGCGAGACGACGCTGTCGGCACTGGGACCGCTGCCCTCCTTCACCGACCGCACGATCACCGAACCAGCGCTCCTGGACGATGAGTTGGCGAAGGTCCGAGCGGCCGGGTACGCGCTCAACGACGGCGAGTCGGCAGCCGGGGTGCGGACGGTCGCCGTGCCCGTCCTCGACGGCGCCGGGCAGGCGCGGTTCGCCCTCGCGGTCCGCTCGACGCCCGCACACCTCACCGACGACCGGCTGGACTGGTTCCTCGGTCACGCCCGCGGCTGCGCCGACGCGCTCGCCGTCCTGCTGCTGCCGCCGGATCAGCGTTCCTGACGCCCCATCGGGACACGACGAAGCGGCGGGGGGGCGCGCCCGCGCCCCGGT
>NZ_JBSHAP010000085.1:0-15659 GCF_053611565.1 Kitasatospora sp. NPDC054795 | reverse complement strand
GGGTTCTGGTGCCCCTCCCCCCCCTCGGCCCCCCCCCTGCGGGGGGGCCCCCCCGACCGCCCCGGGCCCGCGCCCCCCCCCGCCGGGACCCGACGGTGGCGGCCGACCGGTGGGCGGCTCGCCGAGGGGACCGGACCGGTGGCCGCCCGCCGTCAGACCGTGGCCGGGGTGTACTTGTAGCCGACCCGGCGGACCGTCACGATGGTGTCCCGGTAGGCCGGTCCGAGCTTGCGGCGCAGCCGGGCGACGTGCACGTCGACCGTCCGCCCGTCCCCGACGTGGCCGTAGCCCCAGACCGCGGAGACCAGGTGGTCCCGGGTGTGCACCCGCTGCGGGTGCTCGGTGAGGTGGGCCAGCAGCTCGAACTCCAGGTAGGTGAGGTCGAGCAGCCGCCCGTCGACGTAGGCGTTGCGCCGCTCGCTGTCGACGGCGATACCGCGCTCGGCCGGGCGGACGTGACGGCCCCCCGCGACGGCGTGGGCGGCGGGCCCGCCGGTCACCGTCGGCGCGCCGAGAGCCGCGTGAGCCCCGGGGGCCGGGTGACCCCCGGAGAGCGCGGCGGCGCCGGAGAAGGTGGCGGCGCCGGCCGGAACGCCGGGCAGCCCGACGGTCCCGGCCACCGGGCTCTCGGCCGGCACCAGCACCAGGTAGCCGACCATCGGGCCGCCGTTCACGGCGCCGAACTGCGCGAGCACTCCCTGCGGCAGCACACCCTGCGGCAGGGTGGCGACGACGGCCGCCCCCTCCGGCAGCGCGGCGAGCAGCGCCTGGGGCACCCGCGGGACCGTCGCACCGGGCTGCGCGGCGGCGACGGGAGCCGGGACGACGGCCGGGCGGGCCGGGCCGGCGTGGATCGGGCCGGCGTGGGGCGGGCGGGCCTGGGGCGTGCGGGCCTGGGGCGTGCGGGTCGCCGCACCCGGCCATCGTTCGGCCCCCGGCGACGGGGGGACGGACGGTCCGGCGACCCCGGACGTGCCGGGACCGGCCGCGGGGACGGCGGTGACCGGCGGGACGGAGCGGACCGCGCGCAGGTGCGGGGTCGCGGTGGGCAGGGGCAGGGTGGCCGTGGAAGAAGAAGACATGGTGTGCCGCTCATTTCGCGCGTGACGGACGGGGTGGGTCGTCTGCGCGTCGACCGGGCGTACTGCCTGGGCTGGACCGAACCGGATCAGCGGGCGGAGGGCCGGGACGCGCTGGGCGAGCCGGGACACGTCTGATCGAACAGGTGCGGCTGCCGGGACGGCCAGAACGGCTCGAGGTCGGGGCGACCCCCTCGGCTGTCCACGGCGCGGCTCCCGCACCCGTTCCACCGTCCGGTCCGTCCGTCCGCGCGCATCGCGGGGGCCGACCCGGTCGTTCGGGTACGGTCGACGACGCCGGGGGCGGTACTGGGGCAGACGATGTTCACTGGTGGTCTCTCCGCTGGGCGGGTCCGGATGATCGGCCGCGGGCACGCCGGTGGGGCGGTCCGCTACGGCCTGGTCGACGGGTGTCGGCGGTGCGTCGGGCGGTGGGCCGGGTGGGCCGTCAGCGCCGGGGACGCACCGGGAAGGTCAGGCCGGTCAGCGACAACACGCGCTGCAGGTCAGCGCGTGGTCGATGTAGCGGCGGACGGTGAGCGCCGGATCGGCGGCACCGGGCACGGCAGTGCCGGACACGAGGGCATCGGGCATCGGGGAGCCGGGCACGGCGGTGATGATGCGTCGTCGGCCGACGGTCATCCGGCTGCCCTCCCCCTTCGTTCTCCACACGGTGGCGCGCCGTCTCCGGCGCCCGCCGACGATGCCTCGCCGGTTCGTCGAAGGCCGTCCGCCGGTCGCAACGCCCGTGCGAACGGGGTGTTTCCGGCACTCCCGACGGCATGGCCGGGCGGCCCTCGTCCACAGAGCCTTCCACGGCCGGGCCGGTCTAGGCAACCTTCCGCACAGTGATCGTCCGGGATGCGGACGGTCGGGTGAGACGGCGGGCGGAACGGGCAGGTCGGCGCGCCCACCTGCCAAGTCCTCGCACCACCACCGCCGCCCGCCCGATGCACCACCGCCGCGCGGCCAACGTCGGGCCGGAGCCGAATCGCCCTCAGGCGCCGACCGGGGCGCGGCGATACGTGAGGGCGGCGGCGTGCTCGACCAGCGCGACGAGCAGGTCCTTGCCGTCCTGCCGCAGCCGCGCGTCGCAGAGCAGCACCGGGATGCCCGGGTCGAGGTCGAGCGCCTCGCGGACCTCGTCCGGCGAGAACCGCTCGGTGCCCTCGAAGCAGTTCACCGCGACCAGGAACGGAATGCCGCGCTGCTCGAAGAAGTCGACCGAGGGGAAGCAGTCGGCCAGCCGCCGGGTGTCCGCGAGCACCAGGGCGCCGAGCGCGCCGCGGGCCAGTTCGTCCCAGACGAACCAGAACCGGTCCTGCCCGGGCGTGCCGAACAGGTAGAGCGCGAGGCCCGGCCGCAGGTCGATCCGGCCGAAGTCCATCGCGACGGTGGTGGTGCGCTTCGCCTCCACCCCCGAGGTGTCGTCCACCGGACGGCCCAGTTCGCTGAGCTCCTCCTCGGTGCGCAGCGGCCGGATCTCGCTGACCGAGCCGACCAGGGTGGTCTTGCCCGCGCCGAAGCCGCCCGCGACCAGGATCTTCACCGCGACGGACGGGCCGCCGCGCCAGCGAGGGTCGTTGGCGTTCGCCGGGTGGGCCGCGGTGCCGACCCGGTCGGGCACGGTGCCGACCGGTCGGGGGTGGGGGTCAGAGCGCACGGAGTCCATTGATCACGTCTCGGAGCAGGCGCTCGTCCGGCAGCTCGGCGAGCGGAACGGGTCGGGTGACGCTGATCAGCTCGGCGTCGTAGAGGTCGCCGAGGAGGACCCGCACCACACTGACCGGCAGGTCGGTGTAGGAGCCGAGCTCGGCGACGGAGAGCGGCTCGCGGCGGCACAGGGTGAGCAGCGTCTGGTGCTCCGGGTCGAGGACGTGCGCGGGCACGGCCCCCGCGACCGGCCCGGGCTCGACGGCGGTGACCAGCGAGATCAGGTCGAACAGCCCCTCCTCGACCGGCCGGGTCCGGCCGCGGGTCATCGAGTAGAGCCGCACCACCGGGCCGGCCTCGTCGTCGAACCAGCGGTCGTCGACCGGGGTGCGCGGCCGGAAGAGGTCGACCTCGGGCCCGTCCGGGTCCGCCTGCCCGCCCTCCGCCGCCCCCGGACGATCCGGGCCGTCCGGGCCGTCCGGGCCGTCGACACCGGACGGGCCGTCGATACCGGACTGGCCATCGGCGCCGGCCGAACCCCCGGCACCGGCCGAACCGCCGACGCCGGACGGCCCTGCCGTGCCCACCGGCACCTGGGGGCCGTCCGACGTCTCCGGGCCGTCCGGCACATCCGCCTTCGGATCCGCCATCGGACCGCTCATCTCACCGGCGGGGCGGTTTCGGTGCGCGGCTCGGCGGCCATGTGCTCGCCGACCCGCTTGACCAGCAGCGCCATCTCGTACGCGATCTGGCCGATGTCCGCCTCGGCCTCGCTCAGCACGGCCAGACAGCTGCCGTCGCCGGCGGCCGTGATGAAGAGGAAGGCCTCGTCCAGCTCCACCATGGTCTGCCGGACGCCACCGACCTTGAAGTGCCCGCCGGCGCCCTTCGCCAGGCTGTGGAACCCGGCGGCGACGGCTGCCAGGTGCTCGGCGTCCTCGCGGTCGAGATCGCGGGAGGCACCGGTGGCCAGGCCGTCGTTGGAGAGGATCACCGCGTGCCGCAGGGCCGCGACGCGCCCCACCAGGTCGTCCAGGAGCCAGTTGAGGTCCCCTGACGACTGCATCGACGTGGTCATGAATCAGTTCCTTCCGCTGGAGCGGGTGGTGCGTGTGGAGCGGGTACAACGGGTGGTTCGGGTACGGCGGGTGGCGCGGGCGCGCCGGTGTCCGGGTTCCGGCGGACCGGCTGCCCGGGCGGCACCCGACGGGCGAGCGGTGCCCGGCCGGCGTCCTGCGGCGCGGGCAGCGCCGCCGGGGCGGGTGCCGGGGCGATCGCCCGCCGGGACCGGTCCGGCGGCTGCCAGGCCGGTACGGCGGTGGATCGCCCGTTCCCCCGTACGGCACGATCGTCGGGCGTGCCGGGACGATCCGTCAACGGAGCACCGGGGCGGTCCGCCGGCGCACCGGCGCGGCCGGGGGACGCGCCCGCACGGTCGGCCGGAACGGTGGCGCCGCGACCACGGGTGAAGCCGCGCTGGAACGAGGCGAAGGTGGCCCGGGCCTCCTCGGGCGAGCGGTCCCGGACTTCCCGGGTCTCCCCGCCGTCGCGGGGGCCCCGACCGTCCCGGGTGTCCGCGGTCGACGCTTCCCCGGCCGCGCCGTCGGCTCCGGCCCCGTTGCGGAACCGTTCCTTCAGCTGCTCCGTGAGCTGATCCCTGAGCTGCGGTGCCAGGTTCGCCTGCCGGACCCGCCGGGGCAGGCCGCCGAGCGTGCGGGGTGCGGCGTCCACGGGCGCAGCCGCAGCCGCAGCCGGGTCGGCGGCCGGCTCGGCCCCGGCCGCTCCGGCGACCCCGACCACACCGGCCACACCGGCAGCCGCGACGGCCGCCTCGGCCGCCGCCACCGCGAGGTCCTCCCGCCGGTGCCGCCCCGTCCCCGGCGCGTCCTCGGTGTCCGCCACCGGCGCGGGGACCAGCACCGGTCCGCCGTTGCCCCGCGAGGCCCGGCGCGGCAGCCCGCCCGCCGTACGGCCCGCCTCCGGCACGGACGGCCTCGGGCCGCCCGTCGTCCCGCGGTGCTTGCCCGCCTCGTCACCGCCGGCGACGGCGCCCGTACGGCCTCCGTCCCCCGTTCCGGCCGAGGAACCTGCACCCGAACCAACACCTGCACCCGAACCAACACCCGCACCCGCACCCGCGAAGCCGACCGACCCGGACGCCACCGAGGACGCACCCCCCGACCCGGGCACGGCGACCAGGTCCCGCTGCCCGCGCCGGCCGCCCGCCGCGGGCCGCTGCCCGGCCGGGCCCGGCTCCGGCTTCCCGTCGGGCGCCTCCGCGAGCAGTTCGCGCGGGATCAGCACGACCGCCGTCGTCCCGCCGTACGGGGACGGCCGCAGGTGCACCCGGATGCCGTGCCGCCGGGCCAGCCGACTGACCACGAACAGGCCCAGCCGGTCGGTGTCGGCAAGGTCGAACTCCTGCTCCACGGCGAGGCGTTCGTTGATCTCGGCGAGCATCTGCTCGCTCAGCCCGAGGCCGCGGTCGTCGATCTCCAGCGCGAAGCCGTGCGCGACCACCTCGCCCTGGACGGTGACCTGGGTGCTCGGCGGGGAGAACACCGCGGCGTTCTCGACGAGCTCGGCGACCAGGTGAGTGACGTCCGCGACGGCGCTGCCGAGCAGGCCGGTGCCGGGGAACGGCCGGACGATCACCCGGGCGTAGTCCTCGACCTCGCCGACGGCCGCCCGGACCACGTCCACCATCCGGACCGGCTTGCGCCAGGCCCGCCCGGGCGAACCACCGGCCAGGATGATCAGGCCCTCGGCATGGCGGCGCATGCGGGTGGTGAGGTGGTCGACCTTGAAGAGGTCCTCCAACTCGGCCGGGTCCTCGGTGCGGCGCTCCATGGTGTCGAGCAGGGTGAGCTGTCGGTGCAGCAGCACCTGGCTGCGCCGGGCGAGGTTGACGAACACCGCCGAGACCCCGCGCCGCAGTTCGGCCTGTTCGACGGCGGCTTCGACGGCGGCCCGCTGCACCGCGTTGAAGGCCTGGCCGACCTGGCCGATCTCGGCGTTCCCGAAGTGCAGCTCGGGGGCCTCGGTGGCCACGTCCACCGGCTCGCCGCGGCGCAGCCGCAGCATGACGGACGGCAGCCGGGTGCCGGCCAGCTCGTCGGCCGCGTTGCGCAGGCCGATCAGCTCGCGGGCCAGGCCCCGGCCGATCCGGAACGAGATCATGATGGACAGCACCACGGCGACCAGACCGACCGCACCGGCGATGCCGCCGCGCCAGAGCATTCCGATCGCCGCGGACCGCGCGCGCTCGTCCAGCCCGGCGGAGATCCGGCTGTTGATCGAGGCGAGGTCGCCGAGCGCCCGGTCGGCGGTCTCCCGCCAGGAGTCGGTGTTGAGCGCCTGGACCACGCGGTCGGGACCGCCGGCGCCGACGAAGTCCGCTTCGGCTCGGGCCAGTGCGCCCCAGGCCTCCCCGCCGCGCAGCGCGGCGTAGTCGGACTGGTCGGCGGGCTCGAGCTCGGCGACGTAGACGGTGAACAGCGCCTGCTGGTTGTGCAGGGCGTCCAGCGCGACCTGGTACTGCTCGGCGGTGGGCCTGGCGGCGCCGGTGCGCAGGCCCTCCATCGCCGCGTCCTCCTGCGACAGGTACTCCCGGGCGCGCACCAGCTCGATCAGGATGGTGCCCTGGCGGGGGAGTTGGCCACTCTGCCGGGCGACGTAGGCGGACCGGAAGCCGAACACCGGCTTGACCAGGTCGCTGTACTGGCCCAGGGCGAACTCCCAGTTCAGCGCGGAACGGCCGACCTGGGCGCGCAGCGGTCCGAGCTGGTCGGCGGCGGCGATGATCTGGACGAAGCGACCGCGCTGCGGGGCGGAGAGCTTGCCGCCGGAGCCGTCCTTCTTCTGCCGCAGCACGTCCAGGCTGCGGTCGGTGGCGGCCTTGGACCGTTCGTAGGCCTCCCTGGCGGTCGGCGACCGCGGGTCGGCCAGCCGCTGGACGGCGGCGCGGCGCTCGTTCTGCAGGTCGCCGGTGTACTGGTCGACCGGGCCCGCGAACTCCTTGTACGTACGGCTGATCCCGAGCTGGTTCCAGACGTCCCCGGTGGTGGCGATCGTCGCGTACGCCCACAGGGCCGTGAGCGCGACGATGGGCACCAGGAGCAGCGCGATGATCTTCGCGCGGATCGAGCTGCTGCGCAGACGCATGGAGTCCTCGGTCGGAAAGTGCCGGGCGCGGACGGGGAGCGGAGGGGGGAACATGGCGGGTCTTGGGAACGCTGGAGGGGTCGGCGGAGGGGCTCCCGGCCACAGGTCTGCGAGACTCTACTACGCCCTGACCACTCGTTCGAGGGGTGAACCGGTCCACCGACCGGTCTCGTCCCGCACACGTCAGAAACCGGTCACCCGTCCTCCGCTACGCATCCGGAACATCCGTCGATGCCCGGAATGCGGGGCCGGTACGGAGCCCGCGGCCTCCGCGATTCCTCCCCGGCGCCTCCCCCTCGCCTCCCCCGGGCCTCCCCGGGCGCGACACCACCGGAGGGGAGCCGTGCCGATCTCGTCGTGTCACCGCCACAACCCTGGGCAGTGACAGGGCGATCCGATAGTTTCGGCGCACCCCGTACCACCCGTACGACCGGCACCGAACTGGGGAGGACCGTGCGCGAGTTCACCACCCCCGCCCCGGCCGCGCCCGAGGCCACCGGAGGACTCGCCGACTCCCTCTACGACACCGCCGAGCGCACCCCCGACCTGGTCCAGCTGTCCTGGCGGGCCGGGGACGGGCAGTGGCAGGACGTCACCGCCCGCGAGTTCCGGAACCAGGTGCTCGCCCTGGCCAAGGGCCTGCTCACCCACGGCGTGCGCTACGGCGACCGGGTCGCCCTGATGTCCCGCACCCGCTACGAATGGACGCTGTTCGACTACGCACTCTGGTCGATCGGCGCCATCACCGTCCCGGTCTACCCCACCGCCTCCCCCGAGCAGGTGCGCTGGATCCTCGCCGAGACCCAGGCCGTGGCCTGCCTGGTCGAGGACGAGGACGCCGCGATGACGGTCGGCGCGGTCTGCGACGCGCTGCCCGACCTCACCGGCATCTGGCAGCTCGACCGCGACTGCGTCGCCGCGATCACCGAGGACGGCCTCGGCGTGCCCGACTCCCTGGTGCACCGCCAGCGCCTCGGCGTCGCCACCGGGAACATCGCCACGGTCGTCTACACCTCCGGCACCACCGGCCGCCCCAAGGGCTGCCTGCTCACCCACGCCAACCTGGCCGCCGAGGCCGACGCCCTGCTCGCCGGCTGGGGGGACGTCCTGCGCGACACCGGCGGCGGCCGCCCCGCCACGCTGCTGTTCCTGCCGCTCGCGCACGTCTACGGGCGGGCCGTGCAGATCGCGGCGATCCGCGGTGGCTTCCGGATCGGGCACGTCCCCGAGGTCTCCACCGACGCGCTGCTGCCCGCACTGGAGACCTTCCGCCCGACCTTCCTGCACGCCGTCCCGTACGTCTTCGAGAAGATCTTCCAGCAGGCCCGGCAGGCCGCGGAGGACGCCGGCCGCGGCGAACTCTTCGAACAGGCCCGACAGGTGGCCGTCGACTGGGCCGCCGCCCGGGAGCAGAAGGCCTTCGGCCGCGGCCCCGGCCCGGGCGCGGCCCTGCGGCTGCGCCACCTCGCGTACGAGCGGACCGTCTACCCGAGGCTGCGGGCGGTGCTCGGCGGCCGGGTGCGCAGCGTGATGAGCGGCGGCTCGACGCTCCGGCGCGAGCTGGGCCTGTTCTTCACCGGCGCCGGCCTCCAGCTGTACGAGGGCTACGGGCTGACCGAGACCACCGCCGCGATCACCGCCAACCCGGCCGGACGGCAGAAGCTCGGCACGGTCGGCCGACCGGTGCCGGGCGCCTCGGTGGCGATCGCCGACGACGGCGAGGTGTGGGTGCGCGGTGGCTCGGTCTTCGGCGGCTACCTCAACCACCCGCAGTGCACCGCCGAGTCCCTGGTCGACGGCTGGTTCGCGACCGGCGACCTGGGCCGGCTGGACGAGGACGGCTACCTCAGCATCACCGGCCGCAAGAAGGACCTGATCGTCACCAGCAGCGGCAAGAACCTGGCCCCGGCGGCCCTGGAGGAGCGGGTCGAGGCGCACCCGCTGGTCTCCCAGTGCCTGGTGGTGGGCGACGACCGCCCGTACGTCGCCGCACTGATCACGCTCGACCCTGCGGCACTTGCGCATTGGCTGAAGACCCACGGGCGGGAGCAGTCGGACCCGTGGACGGTGCTCGCGGACGAGGAACTGCACGTGGAGGTCCAGCGTGCGGTGGCGGCCGCGAACACGGCCGTCTCGCGGGCCGAGTCGATCCGCGCCTTCCGGCTGCTGCCCCGGGAGTTCAGCGAGGAGCAGGGGCTGCTGACCCCCTCGCTCAAGCTGCGGCGGACGGCTATCGCCGAGTACTACGCGACGGACATCGAGGAGCTGTACCTGTCCTGAACCGGGCCCGTCCGCCACGTCCCTGACGTGACGTCCTGTCCTTTGCTCTCCGGGCATGGTGACCGAGAGTCGGCCGACCGGGACCGCCGGGTTCACCCACCGTTCCCTTGACGGCCCCATTGGTCTAGTCCATTGTTGCGACGATCCGGGGTTCCGCATCCCGGAGTTCCACGTTCAGAATTCCTCGCTCAGAGTTCCACCTTCAGAGTTCCACCTTCAGAGTTCCACGGTCCGATTCCGCTCACGCTCTCCCCACGGGCGTGCCCCCACTTGCTGGAGTCCTCACGTGTCGATGTCCACGTGCCCGTCCTCGCGCCGGTCCCCGCGCCTGCCCATGCGCCTGCCCATGCGCCTGTCCGTGCGCCTGTCCGTGCTGGCTGCCTCCGTCGCGCTGCTCACCGGTCTCACCGGTCTCACTGCACCCGCGGCCTCCGCCGCCGCTCCCCCGGCCGGCGGCCCGGGCACCCAGGCCGCGCCGACCGTCAACCTCGCCACCAACCCCGGCTTCGAGCTGCCCTCCCCCGACCTCGCCGACTGGGGCAGTGTCCCCGGCTGGAGCTGCACCGGCGGACCGGCCGAAGCGTCCGTCAGCACCACCGCCCCGCACGCCGGCACCTCCGCGCTCACCGTCACCCCGGCGAACGCCGACTCCACCGGCGAGTGCGCGCAGACCGTCGCGGTCCGGCCCAACACCACCTACACGGCCTCCGCGTGGGTCCGCGGCAACTTCGTCCACCTGGGCGCCACCGGCACCGGCAAGGACGTCGCCCCCGCCTGGACGGAGACCACCGGCGGCGGCTGGCAGCGACTGAGCACCCGGTTCACCACCGGCCCGAACGCGCGCAGCATCCGGCTGTACGTGCACGGCTGGTATCAGCAGGGCCCGTTCTCCGTGGACGACGTCCGGGTGGACGGCCCCGCACCCGCCCCGGCCGTGGCCGCCGGCTCCGTCCCCACCAACGACAGGGTCGTCTTCTTCACCGTGGACGACGGCTGGCAGCGCACCCCCGAGGCGGAACGGTTCATCGCCGACCACCGGCTGCCGATCACCGCCTTCCCGCTGCCGATGCCCGCCACCGCCGACCCGGCCTTCTTCCGGCGGGTCACCGCCGTACCCGGCTCCTCGATCCAGGACCACAGCGTCTCCCACACCGACCTCAGCACGCTCCCCCTGGAGCGGCAGCAGGTCGAGATCTGCGACGCACGCGACTCCATGACCCGCCTCTTCGGCACCGCGCCGACGTTCTTCCGCCCGCCGTACTTCACCTGGAACGCCGACACCCTGCAGGCCGCCGCGAACTGCGGCATCCGCACCGTGCTCACCGCCGACGCGGACTTCAGCTGGGGTGCCGCCAACATCTGGCACCCGGGCCCGCTGCAGCCGGGCGACGTCGTGCTGATGCACTGGACCGACACCCTCGCCACCGACCTCCAGCGCGCCCTCGCCGCCGCCGACGCCGCCGGGCTCAAGCCGGCCGGCCTGGTCGACTACCTGCACTGACGGGAACCGTCCGGAGCCGACGTGCTCCGGATCCGACGTGCACCGGACCACGCGCTCCGGGACCACGTGCTGCGGACCCGACGCGCCGCCGCCTCCGAGGGGAGCGGCGGCGCGTCGCCGCTCGCGCCGGGGTGGGGCTCCCACCTGGCTCGGCCCGGTGGCGGCCCAGCCACCGAAGACACCCCCGCCCCAACCGATCAGGCGCGCCTCGAAGTCGGCGGCGGAGGTGACGCCCTGGGCCGGTGATCCTGCTCGTTGACAGCGTGTCCGCGGCCTGGCTCTAATGGGAGCGTGCAGCGCGGCGCCGGCCAAAGAGCAGTGGGTCGGCCGGCAGCCGAGCCGGCACCTTTCCGAAGGGACGATGCGCGATGAGCACTCTCTCCGCTTCCCTGATCTGACGCCGGGCGGTCACCGCGGTGCCCGCGTGCGCGAACCGCGTCCCGCGACGGATGTCGCCGGACGGGCCGGCAGTCGTAGCACCGGACCGGGATCCGACCATCGGCGCCGATCTCCGGTAACGGCACAGGCACAGGCACAGGGCAACGACACAGGCACCGGCACCGCTCGTGGCCGCAACTCCCCTTTCCTCTCCGGAGATCCATCACACACCCATGCCCATGTCCTTCAATCTGAACGTCATCGAGGAGTTCCGCGCCAACGGCGGGCGGGTCGGCGGCCCGTTCGAGGGCGGCGACCTCTTGCTGCTGACCACCACCGGAGCCCGCTCAGGGCAGCCGCACACCGTGCCGCTCGGGTACGTCCGGGCGGAGGGGCTGCTCCTGGTCGTCGCCTCGGCCGCCGGGGCGCCGGAGCACCCCCAGTGGTACCGCAACCTCCTCGCCCACCCGGTGGTCCGGGTCGAGCTCGGCACCGAGGCCTTCGACACCGTCGCCGTACCCGCCGAGGGCGACCGCCGGGAACGGCTGTTCGCCGCCGTGGTCCGGAAGGCTCCGGGCTACGGGGACTACCAGGCCCACACCGACCGGGAGTTGCCGGTCGTCGTCCTGGAACGGCTCGAACCGTCCGCCGGCGGTCCGGCCCCGGTGGTAGTGCGCAGCCTCGCCGACAAGCTGCTGGAGGCGCACACCTGGCTGCGCGCGCAGCTGCGCCACGTACGGGAGGAGGCGCACGCCCATGTCCCGGGCCGCCCGGCCGCGCTCGGGCTGCAGCTGCGCCAGCACTGCCTGGCTTTCTGCGACGGGCTGACGCACCACCACACCGGGGAGGACTCCGCGATCTTTCCCGCCCTCGCGCGCAGCCATCCGGGGCTGGACGAGGTCCTGGCGCGGCTCGACGAGCAGCACCGGGCCATCGGGCGGATCAAGGAGGAGCTGGTGAGCCTGCTGGCCGGGATCGCGATCACCGAACCGGAGCGGCTCCGGACGGAGCTGGACCGGATGTCCGCCGAGCTGGAGGCACATCTGGACTTCGAGGAGGCGGAACTGCTGCCGGTCCTCGCCGGCATTCCGTTCCCGCCGACCGGGCCCGCACCGGGGCCGTCCACACCAAACCCGTCCACACCAAACCCGTCCGCACCGAACCCGTCCGCACCGAACCCGTCCGCACCGGGCGGGTCGACGAAGGGCGGGCCGGCACCGGACCGGTCGTCACCGGGCGGCGGCTGAAACGGCGTTGCCGCCGCCCCCTTCCCGAGCTGCGGGAGGGGGGCGGCGGCACCGGCTCGTCCTTGGACGGGGCGGTCCGTTGCGGCAGTGCTTACAGCCCCGAGAACACCGGGAGGTAGCCGCCGGACTGGCCGGCCGCCTTCGGGTGGTAGCTCTCGTCGACCGGCAGGGTGGTGCTGTTCAGCCAGGTGGTCAGCGAGCCGCAGATCTCGTGCTCGTTGAAGATGCTGCGGACGTCACCGAAGGCGAAGCCGGCGTTGGCGGCCCGCTTGGCGAGGACGCCGTCCAGGGTGTCGGCGGCACCGTTGATGGCGGCGCGCTTGGTGTCACCGATGCCGAAGATGCAGCTGCCGCCGACCTTGTAGATGTGCGGGTAGCCCATCACCACGACGTGGGCGTTCGGGGACTTGGACTTGATCGCCGAGTACACCTTGTCCAGCTGGCCGGGCAGGGTGGTGGTGGCGTAGCTCTTGGCCGTGTTGACGGCGTTGACGCAGTCGGCGTCCGAGCCGAGGACACAGGTCTGCATGGTGTCGGCGAAGCCCGCGTCGTTGCCGCCGACCGAGATGCTGACCAGCGTGGTGCTGGCGTCCAGGGCGGAGATCTGGCTGTTCAGGATGTCGCCGGTCTTGGCGCCCGAACAGGCGACGAACTTGAAGGAGGACGGTGCGTGCGCGTTCTTCCAGAGGTACGCGTACGCGTTGGTGCTGCGCTTGCAGCTGCCGCTGTCGCTCAGGTAGCTGCCGGCGCCGACACCGGACGAGTACGAGTCGCCGAGGGCCACGTAGTTGACGCCGGCGGCGTTCGCGGACGTCGCGGCGAAGAGCGTCGTCATGGTGAGGCCCGCCGCTATGGCGGCGATGGACAGGGCGCGGGCAGGACGAATCATCACAGCTCCAGTGGGGTGGCGTGGTGAGGGTCACAGAAGTGATACCAGGCGGTAGCCAAACCCGGAAGCGGTCATGCCAAGGATATTGACGGGACGTCCGATAGCTCCGAGATGAACTGCCGCTGACGGTCCGTGATTTCACGCAGGTCAGCAGGGGTGCGCGGTGACGCGCGTAGCGCAGCGCGCGTAGACCGGCAACTTGCAGAAATTTCGTGCAAGACAAGCGCGGAGTTGCCGCCCGGCCATCGCCGGGTCGGATTCGAATCGGGTGTCAGCCGACCCAGGGGGGGCTGGTGACACCCGCGAAGGCGGGTGAAGGGTGGGCCAGAAGGGCATCGGCGGCACCACGAGAATTCACCGCTGCGGCCGATCGGACGCAAGTGGCCGATGTTGACGTCCCACATGGCGGTGCGTCAGGGCATCGTGTCGCCCCGGGCCGGCGCGCCCGGCAGGGACGTCGCTCGGGAGTACGGCGACGCGCGAGGTCAGCCCCGCGCGCCGGGGCGGCCACCACCGGGCTGCACGGCGCCCGTGTACCCGGCACCCGGATACACGGTGCCCGGGGAGACCGTGCAACCCTCGACCGGCAACTCCTCGATCGCCTCGTTCGCGGCCGCGGGCACGCCGAGCCAGCGGGCGGCAGTGGCGACCGCCGCCCGGGCCTGACGCAACCCGGGCGCGCCCCAGCCGAGCAGCTCGACGGCGAGGCCCGGCGCGACCAGCAGCCGCCGGTAGTGCCGGCCCGAGGCGGGGTCTGCCGCGCTCGGGCCGACCGACCGCAGCACCGCCGCCATCCGGACCCGCGCGCACTCGTGCCCGCCGTTCGCCGAACCCACCCGGTCGTAGAGGTAGCCGAGGTAGTACGGCCGGCCGATCCGGGCCTGCGCCTCCTCGGCCGCCTCCCGGGCCAGGGCGGCCGCCGGGTCCCCACCGTCCTCCGGCTCCAGCGAGCCGCCGGGCAGCGAGCAGATCCCGTCCCGGGGGTTCACCAGCGTCAGCACCCGCCCGTCGGGCACGAACAGCCACCCCCAGGACTGCTTGACCGGCAGCCCCTCCGGCACCGGCTCGCCCGGCCGCCACGGCCAGCCCGCCGTGGGGCGCCGCCGCACCTTCCCGAGCAGCTCCGCGACCTCCGCGCTGTACTCGATCGGGCTCATGCTCTCGCCCCGCGGCGCTCGACGGGGACGCTCGCCCCCGCACACCCCCCGGCGCCGAGCTCGCTCCGCTCGCTCATCCGTCCCCCTCTCGCAGTCGGGCTTCGCCGGACCGGCGGTGCGCGGGGAGGACCTGCAGGGCGCGGTACGGGGCGGAGCGGCCGGAGCGGCGGCGTGGGGCACCGCGCGCTCCTGCTGTTGATCTTCTCCGAATCTTCCCCGAACACGCGGTCGATGAACAGTCCCCAGCGCCGCATGGTGGATGCGGAGACGACGGACATGGTGGACGCGGAGGCGGTGAACGCCCTGATCACCTCAGCGGCCCACCCCCTTCCCCGGGGTCGCGGAAGCCGGGCAGCGGGAACCCGGGCCGAGGGTCCACCCCGGGCGGGAAGGGCAGCCCGCGCACGGCGTCGTCCGCCAACTCGTCGAACACCTCGTGCGCGGTCATCAGCCGCAGCCGTCCGCCGGTCAGCGCCCAGCCGCGCACCGGCGGCCGGGACCGGGCCTCCCCGGCCGGGGAGGCGGGTGGACGGCCGTCCGGGCCGGACCGGTCGTCGCTCCGGCCGTCGGCCCCTACGCCCACCGACGGATCGCCGTGCAGCAGCAATGCCCCCTCCCCGCCCAGGGCGACGCCCGCCGCGAGCGTGACGCAGAACGCCTCGGCGTCCCGCCCGGCGGGGTACAGCAGCCCCTCCTCCACGCAGACGTCCACCGCCGAGGTGAGCTCCTCGCCGTCCTCCGGGCCGTGGCAGCGCAGCGTCAGCAGATGGCACCCCTCCCCCGCACCCTCGGCCAGCGCGAGGTAGACCGACGTCACGTACCGCATCACGGCGGCCATCCGGAGCTGCCCGGCCGGGTCGTCGCCGACGGCGCCCAGCAGAGCCGCACAGGCCACGGACATCCGCACCCGTGCGCGGTGGTCGTCCAGCAGCACCGGGACCAGCTCGGCCAGCCGCTCCCCCGCGTAGACGAACGGCTCCCCGGCCAGCTCCGGATCGCCCGCGTAGGCGACCCGGGCGGCGGGCGCCCGGGGGTCGAGGCCGAGCGCCGCGCAGTAGTCCTCGAAGTCGCCCGCCTCCAGGACCCGCAGGTGCACCTCCAGCCCCTGCCGGTGCAGGGCCGTCAGGTGCTCCTCCGCCCGCCGCAGGTAGGCCTGGTGACCGAGCCCGCCGAACAGACCGTACTGCGCGAGCCCGGCGAAGTCCCCGGCGTCGACGGCCAGGGCCAGCGCCACCGGCTGGGGCGGCGGCGCGCCCCGGACCCGGCCGCCGCTCCCCCGGCCGGCGGCCCGCGCACCGTCCCCTCCCGCCC
>NZ_JBSHAP010000084.1:21818-40458 GCF_053611565.1 Kitasatospora sp. NPDC054795 | reverse complement strand
GAGTACGGGTACTCGTGCGGGGCCGGGCGGCTCACCGGTCCTCGGGGTCCGCGGTGCCGGGTGGGGCGAAGGGCCCGGTGCGGCCGGGGGTCGGGGTGCCCCCGCGCGGCCTGCCGGTGTTCCCCGGGCCGCCGGTGGCGGGGGCGCCGGTGCAGGTGGCCGGGCCCGGCGTGCCGCCGGGGGTGGGGCAGTTGGTGTCCCGCCGCACCGGGTCCGGGATGTAGACGGTGGTGAAGTCCTTCTCCGGCATGTTCCGCACCGCGTCGCTCATCGCCTGCTGCCAGATCGGGCCGGGGCCGGTGGCGCCGAAGACCTCGGCCTGGTACTTGCCGCCGATCCGGATGTTGCGCATCGGCACCTTGGTACCGGGGCTGCCCAGCCAGACCGAGCCCGCCAGGTTGCCCGTGTAGCCGGTGAACCAGGCCGACTTCTTCTCGTCCGTCGTCCCGGTCTTGCCGGCGATCTGGCGGCGGTCGTCCAGGCCGAGGTCCCGCGCGGTACCGCCCTTCTCGGTCACCCCGAGCAGCACGCTGTTGATCACGTCGGCGGTGTCCTCGGACATCACCGGGGTGCACCGGGCCGGGGGCACCGGGACGTCGGCGCCGTCCACCGTGGTGATCCGGTTGATCGCCATCGGCGCGCAGTAGGTCCCCCGGGCGGCGAAGGTCGCGTACACGTTGGCCATGGTCAGCGGGCTGACCTCCTGGGTGCCCAGGCCGAGCGCCGGCACCTCCTGCAGCGCCGAGCCGTCGGCCTTGCCCTCCATGCCCAGCTTGTTGGCCATCTGCTTGACGGCGCAGAGGCCGATCTCCTGCTCCATCTGCACGAAGTAGGTGTTCACGGAGAGCGCCATGGCCTGCTTGAGCTCGTACGGGCCGACCTCGGAGGTGCTCTCGTTGGGGATGGTCCCCTCCTTCTTCCCCTTGCTGAGGTTCTTCCAGGTGCCGTCGCAGGTCCGCATCGTCGGCCAGTCCATCCGGTTGGGCGAGTCGTACCGCTGGGACTTCGACAGCCCGGCCTCCAGGGCGGCGGCGGCCACGATCGGCTTGAAGTTGGAGCCGGGCTGGAAGCCGATGCCGCCGCCCATCGCCGCGTCCACGTTGTAGTTGACGACGGTCTCGTTCTTCTCCTTGGCCAGGCCGTACGGGCGGGTCTGCGCCATCGCCAGGATCTTGCCGCTGCCGGGCTCGACCATCGTCATCGCGGCCGAGACCGGGTCGGTGACGTACACCTTGGTGGAGACGGCGTTCTGGGCGGCGGCCTGCTTGTCCGGGTCCAGCGTGGTGTAGATGTTCAGGCCGCCGGTGTCCCACAGCTTCTTGCGCTCCGCCGCGCTCTTGCCGAACGACGGGTCCTGCTTGACCACGTGGCGCACGTAGTCGCAGAAGAAGCCCATACCGGCCTGGGCGGTGATGCAACCGTTGCGCGGGTCCTTGTAGTTGAGGCCGAGCGGGGCGGCCTTCGCCTCCCTGGCCTGCTCCGCGGTGATGTGCTTGTTCTCCACCATCTTGTCGATGACGGTGTCGCGGCGCTTCTGGGCGGCCACCGGGTGCAGCTTCGGGTCGTACTGGGACGGGTTCTGCACCAGCCCGGCGAGCATCGCCGCCTCGGGCAGGACGAGGTCCTTGGCATCCTTGCCGAAGTAGCGCTGGGAGGCGGCCTGGATGCCGTACGCCTGGTGGCCGTAGAAGGTGATGTTGAGGTAGTTGGTGAGGATCTGCTCCTTGGTCAGGTCCTCCTCCAGCTTGATGGCGTACCGGAGTTCCTGGATCTTGCGGCCGAGCGTCTTGCGCTGCGCCTCGCGCACCGCGTCCGGGTCGTCCCCGGCCTTCTCGACGTTGACGTTCTTCACGTACTGCTGGGTCAGGGTGGAGGCGCCCTGGACCGCGGCGCCGCTCTCCGCGTTCTTGGTGATCGCGCGCAGGATGCCCTTGAGGTCGACGGCGCCGTGCTCGTAGAACCGGGCGTCCTCGATGTCGACCTGCGCCGTACGGATCAGCGGGGACATCTGGTCGGCGGGTATGACGGTCCGGTCGCGCTCGTACACCTTGGCGATCAGACCGCCGTTGGCGTCGAAGATCTGGGTCGCCTGGCTCAGCGGCGGGGTCCTGAAGTCGTCGGGGATGCTCTCGAAGCCCTCGGCGCCGTTCTTCGCCCCGAGTCCGACCGCCCCGGCCGCCGGGAGGATCAGGCCCGCCAGCAGGATGCCGCCCAGCACGCTGGCGCCGAGGAAGGTGGCCGCGTGGCCCAGGATGCCGAGCGGGGTCTCGCGGCGCCTCGGGCGCGGCACCCAGGTGTCGCCCGGGTCCGAGGCGGCGGGTATGCGGCTCTTCGGTGACATAGATCGAACATTACGGCCGTCACCAGGCCGTGGGGGGCGGGTACCGGTGAAGGATTGTCACAAAATCGCGACGGATTCGACTCATTCCCGGGGGCCGAACGGGCGTGCACGCAGGAACAAGGGCCGTTCGTCCACGGCCCGTTGCCCCCGCTGCCTCCTCGCGCCCCCGCTCAGCCCGCCGGGCAGAAGACGTCCCGGGCCGGGCGGCGGCCGGTGACCAGGTAGTCCGTCACCACCTGGTCGCCGCAGGCGTTCCCGTTGGCCCGGTACACGTCGTGGCCGCCCGAGTCCACCGCCACCATCCGCGCCCGGTCCCCGAAGGCCGCCCGCAGCTTGAGCGCACCGGCGTACGGCGTCGCGGGGTCGCGCAGGTTCTGGGTGAGCAGCACGTTGGCCGGGCCGCGGTCGGTCACCCGCACCGGCGGCTCGGCGGGCGCGAACGGCCAGAAGGCACAGGGCATCACGTTCACCGGCAGGCCGGCGGTGAGCGGACGGGCGGCGCGGTCCGCGGTGACGGCCTTGGCGTAGCCCGCCGGGTCGGTGGGCCACCGGACGTCGTTGCAGAGGGTGCCGACCGAGACGGCGAGGGTGTTCTGCACCGCCTGCAGCTCCCGCTCGCCCGGCTTGGGCGGGACGGGCAGCGGAGCACGGCCGAGACCGGCCAGCATCAGCCGGGCGAGGACCGGGAACTTCGCGTCCGCGTACATGCTCTCCAGCAGGGTCTCGCGCAGCACGTTGCCGTTCAGCTCCGCCGGGTTGGCGCCCTCCCAGGGCAGCGGGGCCCGGTCGAGGCGGGCGGCGAGGTCGAGGAAGAGCGGGCGGACCTCCTCGGGGGTGTCCGCGACCCGGTCCGGGTTGTCCGGGGCCGACGCCCAGGCGGCGAAGTCGGGGAAGCGGTCCTCCACGCCCCGGCCGTAGTTGTCCAGCCAGCCGCGCCCGACCCGGGTCGGGTCCGGGTCGTCGTTGCTGTCCAGCACGATCCGGTCGGTGCGCTCGGGGAACATGGTGGCGTAGACCGCGCCCGCGTAGGTGCCGTACGAGACGCCCCACACGGAGAGGCGGCGCTCGCCGAGGGCGCGGCGGACGCTGTCGATGTCGCGGGCCTCGTTGGCGGTGGAGATGCTGCGCAGCACCGGGCCGCCGTTGCGCGCGCAGGTCTCGGCGACGCGGCGGGCGGTGGCCAGGTTCCCGTCGATCGAGCCGTCGGCGGCCGGCCAGGGACGCACCTTGACCATCGACAGGTCGGCGGTGTCCAGTCCGCAGCCGACCGGGGTGGAACGGCCGACGCCGCGCGGGTCGAAGCCGACCACGTCGTAGCGGTCCCGGACGGACTGCGGCAGGTGCCCCGCCATGCCGTGGACGAGGTCGAGGCTGGAGCCGCCCGGTCCGCCGGGGACGGCCAGCAGCACGCCGCGGCGCAGGCCGGGATCGGCGGCGGTGATCCGGGAGACGGCGAGGGTGATGCGGGGGCCGTTCGGGTCGGCGTAGTCCAGCGGGACGGTGACCTCGGCGCAGCGCTGGGGGCTGTCGGCCGGGGCGTCCGGGCAGGCGGCCCAGGCCAGGCCGTCCCTTCCGGGCGGCGCGGTGCCGGCCGCGCCGGCGGGCAGGGCACTCAGCGCGGTCACGGCGAGGGCGGCGGCCGCGGTGACCGCGGCGGCGATGGTGCGGGTGGGCTTCGTCATGCCCAAGAGTCTGCTGCGGCACGGGACTTGGTCCCATCCGGACAGCGGGCCGGTCGGGAGTGGGGAAATCCCCCGGCGACGGGGTGGAGACCGCCGCCGGTCGCGGTCTCCAGCCGTGGAGCGTGAGGGCGGTGGGCGGGCCGGGTTCGCCGGGCCTGTTCGCTCAGAGGCCGAGCAGGCCCGGGTCGGCGGCCAGGGCGCGCAGCGGCTCGCGCGGGTCGGCGACCAGCCTGCGCTCCGTCAGGTCGAGGATGCCGCCGACGCCGGTGATCTCGGCGGCCAGCACGCCGTCCTCGCGGACCAGCCGCTGCACCAGCTGGAAGGTCTTGCCCTCCCGCCACATGAACGAGCAGCCCACCTCCACCGAGTCTCCCGCGCGCAGCTCCCGCAGGTACTTGACCGTGGTCTCCAGGACGACCGGGCCGACCCCCTCGGCGACCAGGTCCGCCTGGCGGATCCCGGCCGCCCGGAGGTACTCCCAGCGGGCGTGCTCGGCGTACTGGAGGTAGACCGCCTGGTTGAGGTGCCCCTGGGAGTCGGTCTCGTACCCGCGGACGGTGATGCGCGTGGTGAAGTCCTGATCACTCATGCCCGCACGCTACTCCGGGCCGCGGGCGTGCCACCTCGTGTCCTGCGTCACCCCGTCACGCCCTCATGCCGTCATGCCGTCATGCCGTCCGGTCCGGCTTCCGGGATCACCCGGTCAGGACGTCCAGCACCGGCGCGAGGGCGTCCGGGCGCCGGTCGACGGGCAGGTGCTCGACGGGGTGGAAGCCGCAGCCGAGCGCGGTCGCACCGCCGTCGCAGGTGCGGTCGTCGCCGACCATCAGGACGTCGGCCGGGGCGAGCCCGAGCCGCTCGCAGGCGATCTCGAAGATCACCGGATCGGGCTTCTGCGCGCCGACCTCGTACGACAGCACGTAGACGTCGACCAGCTCCGCCAGGCCGTACGCGCGGAAGACCGGCCGCAGGTCCCAGCCGATGTTGCTCACCACCGCGACCGGCACGCCCCGGCGGCGCAGCTCGCGCAGCACGGCGGCGGTGTCCGGGTACGGCCGCCAGTTCGCGGGCGCCCAGTGGGACTCGTAGAGGGCGTCCACGTCGAGGGCGGCGGGCGGCTCGGCGTCGCGGGTCAGCGCGGTGTACGCGGTCCGGTGCAACTCGGGGGTCAAGTCCCGGGTGTCCCACGCCGGCTGGACCTCCGGCCGGATCCGCCGCGGCGGCACCCCGCCGGGCAGGGCACCGAACTCCTCCAGCCGGGCCACCAGTTCGGCCTCCTCCCGGGCCGGCAGGACGAGGCCGGTGGCGGCGGTGTGGGCCGCCAGCCACTCGGCGGTGGAGACGACGCCGAAGAGGGTGCCGGAGAAATCGAACATCACGCCTTTGGTCATGGACCCCGAGCTTAGGGCGTGCCTTGTGGGTCTTGCCGGATCAGGGCAGGGTGAGAATGCGCGGGCCGTCCTCGGTGATGGCGACGGTGTGCTCGACGTGGGCGGCGCGGCTGCCGTCGACGGTGCGCAGGGTCCAGCCGTCCGGATCGGTGCGGTGGTCGTCGCGCCCGCCGGCCAGCAGCATCGGCTCGATCGCCAGCACCAGGCCGGGGCGCAGCGGGTAACCCCGCCCCGGGCGGCCCTCGTTGGCCACGTGCGGGTCCTCGTGCATCCGGCGGCCGATGCCGTGCCCACCGTAGCCGTCCAGCAGGCCGTAGCGGCCGGCGCGGGCGACGGTGCCGATGGCGTGGGCGATGTCCCCGGTCCGGTTGCCGACCACGGCGGCGGCGATGCCCGCTTCCAGGGCGTGCCGGGTGGTCTCGATCAGGGCGGTGTCCTCGGGGCGGGCGGTGCCGACGGTGAAGCTGATCGCCGAGTCCCCGGCCCAGCCGTCCAGGAGGGCGCCGCAGTCGATGCTCACCAGGTCGCCGTCGCGCAGCCGGTAGCCGTTCGGGATGCCGTGCACCACGGCGTCGTTCACCGAGGCGCAGATGACGGCCGGGAACGGGACGGGAGCGAAGGACGGGCGGTAGCCGAGGAACGGCGAGGCGGCCCCGGCGGCCTTGAGCACGCCCCGCGCCACCTCGTCCAGCTCCAGCAGGCTCACGCCGGCCGCCGCATGCTCCCGGACGGCCGCCAGCGCCTGCGCGACCACCCGCCCGGCCTCGCGCATCGCGGCCAGCCCGGCGTCCGACTTGAGTTCGACCATGGTGCTTCTCTCCCCTGGATCCAATTCTTATACCGGTATTTGTATCACGGTCGCGGGGCGTGGACGCCGGGCGGCGAGGGGGCCGTAGACTCGTCGGCATGGTGAGGACTCCGCTGACCCCGTGGGAGCGCGAGCGCGGCGAGCGCTTCGGGGCGCTGCTGCGCGAGGCGCGCGGCGAGCGCAGCATGGTCGAGGTGGCCGCGGCGGCCGGCGTCTCGGCCGAGACGCTGCGGAAGATCGAGACCGGCCGGGCGCCGACACCGTCCTTCTTCACCATCGCGGCGCTGGCCTTCGCGCTCGACCTGTCCATGGACGACCTGGCCACCGCGTGCGCGCCCCCGGAGAGCGGAGAGGCGCTCTCCGCCTAAAGGTTGTCCCGTAACCGGGGCCCGGCGTCTCGCGGCATACTTGGCGCCCGTTGATGACCTTGTTCGGGGTGTGGGGGCGTTTCGTGCTTGAGTTGCGATGTGAGGCAGTCCGCTGGGTGGACGATGAGTCGTGGCCCGGGGTGGTCGAGGTTCAGTTCACGGATGCGGCGGGACGGCGCTGGTCGCTGCTCGACAAGGCCCCGATCTTCGCGGTGATCGGCGAGCTCGGCCCGGACACCTCGTATCCGGTGGAGGTCACCGTCGCCTGCGCGGCCACCAAGGAGCATGGACTGGAGGGGGACGACGAGGTCGTCACCGTCTCCACCTCGGTGCACGGCGTCACGACGCCGGACGGAATTGAGGAGTTCACGGTGCGGCGGGACCAGCTCATCCGCTGAGCGCAAGGTTGTGGAGGCGTGCGACGCCCAGCATCGCGTGGTGCACGCCCGCTCCCCGCAGGCGGCAGTCGCGCAGGATCTTCCAGTTCTTCATCCGTGAGAAGACGTGCTCGACCCGGGCCCGGGCCCTGCGGTGGACGGCGTTGTCGGCTTCCTGCTCGGGCGTGAGGTGTTCCTGTCCGCGACGGCGCCGGTGCGGAATCAGGGCGCCGGTTCCCTGGTAGCCGCCGTCCGCCAGGACCGGTGCATCTCGGCAGACGCGGTCGACGCCCGACTCGGTGAAGGCCCGACAGTCGTTGCGGTTGCCGGGCAGAGGCAGGCCGACGGCGACGACCAGCCGGCTGTTGGCGTCGATCACTACCTGCTGGTTAGTCGAGTAGCGGTAGTTCTTGCTGGAGGCCGCGATCGTCCTGTCCCGGGTGGGCACCAGGGTGCCGTCCACGATCAGTACGGTGTCCTGCCGCGGCCGCCGAGCTGGCGAGATCGCCAGCAACGGTGCGAGGTGGTCCAGCACCCGGTCCGCAGCTGACTTCGAGATCCCGAAGAGCGGGGCGACCTGCCGTAACGTCAGGTTGGTCCGCCAGTAGGTGGCAACCAGCAGCACCCGGTCCTCCAAGCAGAGCCGCCACGGCCGGCCGCGCTGGATGTCACCGCCACGACGGCGTACCAGCGCGACCAGCTTGCGGAACTGCGGCTCGCTCAACCCCGAGAACGGCTCGATCCACATCGGCTCGCTCGCCGAGATCACCCCATTCATGCCATGACCAACGCGGAAGCGAGCCCGCAGTTACGGGACAACCTTTAGCGCACCGCTCCGCGGCGCCCGTACGCGGACCGTTAACATCCGGTGACGCGGCCTCCCGGATATTGTCACAATCAAAACTTGACGCGTTTATGCCACCGGACTAGCGTCGTCATTCGTCGGCCTTCTTGGTTTTCACCGCCGAATCGATTTCCGAAGCCCTCCGCAAATCCCGTGATGACGTCGCTCGCGGGAATTTCGGTGTCCGTCGAAACGCGACGCGACACCGTCCGCCGAACGATCTTCATCGGTTTCCCCAGGAGCTGAAGACATGGTCGCCCCGCGCCCGATTCGCACGCCCAAGGAACTGCTCGCACAGCAACTCGTCCCCGAGGAAGAATTCGCGACGATCACCGACGTCGCCAAGAAGTACGCCCTGAGCATCACTCCCGCCATGCGCGACCGGATCGTCGAGCTCGACGATCCGGTCGCCCGTCAGTTCGTTCCCACCGGCCAGGAATTGATCTCCCTGCCGGAGGAGCGGGAGGACCCGATCGGCGACGACCCCTTCACCCCCGTCAAGGGCATCACCCACCGTTACCCGGACCGGGTGCTGCTCAAGCCGGTGCTGGTGTGCCCCGTGTACTGCCGGTTCTGCTTCCGCCGGGAGGTGGTCGGCCCGGGCGACTCCATGCTGAAGGAGGGCCAGCTCGCCGCCGCCCTGGACTACATCCGCAGTCACCCGGAGATCTGGGAGGTGATCTTCACCGGGGGCGACCCGCTGATCATGTCACCGAGCCGGCTGCGGCCGATCCTGGCGGCGCTCGACGCGATCGAGCACGTCAAGGTGATCCGCTTCCACACCCGGGTACCGGTGGTGGATCCGGACCGGGTGACCGAGGAACTGGTCGGGGCACTCACCCTGGACACCCCGGTCTGGGTCGTCGTGCACACCAACCACAGCCAGGAGATCGGCCCCGGCGCCCGTCGCGCGCTGCGGCTGCTGGCCGGCTCCGGCATCCCGCTGGTCAGCCAGACGGTGCTGCTCAAAGGGGTCAACGACACTCCCGAGGCGCTGGAGGCCCTGTTCCGCACCCTGATCGTGAACCGGGTCAAGCCGTACTACCTGCACCACGGCGACCTCGCCGTCGGCACCAGCCACTTCCGCACCACCATCGCGGAGGGGCAGGCGCTCGTCCGCCGGCTGCGCGGCCGGGTCTCGGGCATGTGCCAGCCGACGTACGTGCTCGACATCCCCGGCGGCCACGGCAAGGTGCCGATCGGCCCGGGCTACCTGAACGGCGACGGGACCGTGACCGACCCGTGGGGCATCACCCACACCTACCCGCCCCGGAGCAGCACGGACTGATCCTGCGACAGTGCCCGGGGAGCCGACCGGCCGACCGGCCGACCGGTCCGACGAGCACCGTGAGCAGTCCCCCGGTCCGCCGAGCACCGAGCACCGAGAAGACCGAGCACCGAGGACCGACCGCCCGACGCCGAAGGGAACCCACCGGCCCATGGTCACCGAGCCCACCCCGTGCCGACCGGACTCCGCCCTCCCGACCCGCTCCCGGAGCTCCGCGACCGGCGTGATCGGCAACGCCGTCCGCCACCCGGGCGGAACGCTGACCCTGATCGGGGCCTCGGCGATCTGGGGCTTGTGGACCACCGCGGAGAAGTACGCCCTGCGCGGGCTCCCGGTCGTGACGGTGCTCGCCGTCTCCCTGGTCACCGCCGCCGCCCTGCCCTGGGCCCTCCTGCTGCGCCGGGGCCACCGGCGCCCGCCGCGCGACCAGCTGCGGCGGCTCGCCCTCCTCGGGCTGTTCGAGCCGATGGTCGGGTACGGGGCGATCGGGCTGGGGATGGCGCACATCGACGCGACCCAGGCCTCCGTCCTGCGCGGCTCGGAGGCCTGCTTCGTGGTCGCGCTGGCCGCGCTGGTCGGCCGCCGGGCACCCACGCCCCGCGCCGTCGGCGGCGTGGTGCTGGGTGCGGTGGGCATCGCGGCGCTGGGCGGGAGCCACGCCGTGTTCGGGCTCGGTACGGGGGACCTCCTCGTCCTGCTCGGTACGGTGGCGGCCGCGGCGGCCACCATCCTCACCGGACGGATCGTCCGGGACACCGATCCGCTGGTCGCCACGGCCTACCAGTTCGGCTTCGGACTGCTGTTCACCGTGCCGCTGATCGCCGGTCAGTGGCTGCTGGGCGGCGGCCTGACCACCGGCGGGGCCAACCCGCTGCACTGGCTGGTCGCGGCCGGGGTCTGCGGCGGCGGGCTGGCGGGCGCGTTCCTGATGTACAACCGCGCCGTGACCCGGACCCCGGTCACGACGGCGGGCGTGCTGCTGAACATCATCCCGGTGTTCGGGCTCGCCTTCGCGGTGCTGCTGCTGGGCGAGCGCATCGACGCCTGGCAGTACGGCGGGGCCGCGCTGATCCTGGCCGGGATCTTCCTCTTCTCCGAGGCGGACACGGCGTAGCGGCGGCCCCGACGGCGGCGGCCCACCCCGCGCGTGGTGCGCGGGGCGGGCCGTCGTCACGGGCGCGGCGGTCAGCCGACCGAGCTGTTGTAGCTCTCGATCGCCGGCTGGAGCTCCTTCGCGGCGTCGGCCAGGGCCTGCTGGGCCGGCTTGGTGCCCGCGATGGCCTGCTCGATCGCGGTCTCCACGCCCTTGCGGGCCTGCGGCATCACGCCGAGCAGGCAGCCGGCCGTGGCCGGGGTCGGCTTGGTGGCCTTCAGCTGGTCGATCGCGGTCTGGAACTGCGGGTACTTGGCCACCCACTCCTTGTCCTTGGGGTCGTCGAGGGACTTGGTGTTGACCGGGAAGTAGCCGGTGCCGGTGTGCCAGACGGCCTGCTGCTCGGGGGCGGAGACGAACTTCTCGAACTCCCAGGCGGCGCGCTTCTCGGCGTCCGAGTGGCCGGGGCCGCTGATCCACAGCGAGGCGCCGCCGATCACCGGGCCGCCCTGGTCGGCGGCGTCGACCTTGGGGAAGGCCGCGGTCCCGACGCCGAACTTCGCGGCCTCGGTGTAGCCGCGCAGCACACCGGTGGACTCCAGGTGCATCGCGACCGTGCCGGCCTTGAACGCGGCCTGGGCGTCGTCGGTGGTGCGGCCGGTGTTGGCCGCGTAGCCGCCCTTGACCAGGTCGGCCCACCACTGGACGATCTTGGCGCCCTGGGCGGAGTCGAAGACGACCTTGCCCGCCTTGTTGCCGCGGCCGTTGTCGTTGTCGCAGTACATGGCGCCGGACTCGGCGAGCAGCTGCTCCACGAACCAGCCGTAGATGGCGGCGCCGAAGCCGTACCGGACGGTCTTGCCGTCGGCGTCCTTCTTGGTGAGCTTCTTGGCCAGCTCGCCCAGCTCGTTGAGGTCCTTGGGCGCCTGCGCCGGGTCGAGGCCGGCCTCCTTGAAGGCGTCGGTGTTCAGGTAGAGCAGCGGCATCGAGGAGTTGAACGGCATCGACTGGAGCTTGCCGCCGACCGAGTAGTAGTTGCGGATGTTGGCGTCCAGGTCGTCCAGCGAGTAGCCGTCCTTGTCGGCGAAGGCCTGGGCCGGGACGGTCTGCTTGGAGTCGATCATGAACCGGGTGCCGATGTCGTAGACCTGTGCCAGGGCGGGGGTGCCCTTCTGCTGCACGGCGGCCTTGTACTTGGTGACCAGCTCGTCGTACTTGCCCTGGAACTGCGCCTTGACCTCGACCTTGCCCTGGTGGGCGGCGTTGAACTGGCCGACCAGCCCGTTCAGCACGTCGGCGTTCTTGCCGGTCATCGAGTGCCAGAACTCCACGGTGGTGACACCGGAGGCCTGGTCGAGCGCCTGGGCGCCGGGCGCTCCGGCGTCGGAGGAGCCTCCGGTGCCGGAACCGGAGCCGCTGGAGCTGCAGGCGGTCAGGGAAAGGCCGGCCACCAGCAGGGCCGCGAGCGCGCGCGCACTCTTCTTCACGAGGGTTCTCTCTCTATCCGGGAAAGCGGGGGACGTGGACGGGACACGCGGTCAGCGGACGGCACCCGCGGTGAGGCCGCGGACGATGAAGCGCTGGCCGAAGACCACCAGGGCGAGGGTGGGCAGCAGGGAGAGCACGACACCGGCCAGGATCAGCCCGGGATCGGCCATCTCGGAGTCGCGCAGCGAGGTCAGACCGATCTGGAGGGTCTGCATGTTCGCCGTGCGGGTGATGATCAGTGGCCAGAAGTACTGGTTCCAGGCCGACAGGAAGACGTAGATCGACAGCGCCGCGAGGGCCGGCTTGTTGAGCGGGACGACGATCCGCCACAGGAAGCGCCAGTGGCCGGCCCCGTCGATCCGGGCCGCGTCGCGCAGTTCGCCGGGCAGCTGCCGGAAGGCCTGGCGCAGCATGAAGGTGCCGAAGCCGGAGGCCAGGAAGGGCAGCACCAGGCCGAAGTAGGTGTTGCCGAGCCCCCAGCCGGACAGCGTCAGGTAGTTGGGGATGATGATCGCCTCCCACGGGACCATCAGCGTGGCCAGGAACACCCCGAACACCACGGCCCGGGCCTTCATCGGCAGGAACACGAACGCGTACGCGGCGAGCACCGAGGTGAACAGCTGGGCGAGCGTGATGGCGGTCGCCACGATCGCCGAGTTGGCGTACTGGCGGGCCAGCGGGATGGCCTCCACGGCGCCGGAGAAGTTCCGTCCGGTGACCGAGTGCGGCACCAGGGCCGGCGGGTAGGAGGAGAGTTCGGACGGGCCCATGAAGGCACCGGCGATCGCGTAGTAGACCGGGAAGGCCACGGTGACGACCGCGACGGCGAGCAGCAGGTGGACGGCGGCGCGGCCGAGCAGGTCGCGCGGGGAGCGCCCGGCGAGGGCACGGGCGCGCGGGCGGGGCGTCTCGGCCTGCGCCCCGGTCTCGGTGGTCAGGGTGGTCATGCGTAGTGCACCTTCCGCTCCAGGACGCCGAACTGGACGGCCGTGCAGGCGAGGACGACCACGAGCAGCACCACGGCCTGGGCGCTCGCAGTGCCGAAGTCGCTGGAGCCGTAGGCGAAGGCCTTCTCGTAGACGGAGTAGACGAGGGTCCGGGTGGAGCCGTCCGGCCCGCCCTTGGTGAGGATGTGGATCTGGCCGAAGCTCTGGAGCGCGTGGACGGTGGAGACCACGGTCAGGAAGAACAGGTTCGGGCCGAGCATCGGGACGGTGATCGAGCGGGCCAGCCGCAGGCCGGAGGCGCCGTCGATGCGGGCCGCCTCCAGGACCTCCCCCGGGATCGAGCCGATGCCCGCGGAGAGCACCAGCACGTTGTAGCCGAGGTTCATCCACACCGTGGTGACGGCCACCGAGAGCAGCGCGTACCGGGAGTCGGTCAGCCAGCCGACCGGGCCGAGGCCGACGTGCGAGAGCAGGCCGTTGAGCACCCCGCTGGCGGGGTTGAAGAACACCGCGAAGACCACCGAGGCGCTGGCCACCGAGAAGGCGAAGGGCAGCGCGAACGCCGAGCGCAGCAGCCGAACGCCTCGGATCCGGTTCTCCAGGAGCAGCACCAGCGCCAGCGCGCCGAGCACCCCGGGCACCACGGTGAGCAGGGTGAACAGGGCCGTGGTCGTCAGGGTGCGGCCGAAGTCGGCCGAGGCGAACAGGTCGGTGTAGTGCTTCGTCCCCACGTAGCGGGAGGGCGCGCCGAAGAGGTCGTTGGCGTGCCCGCTGAGGTAGACGGTCCGGCCCAGCGGGTAGCCGATGAAGAGGACGAAGACCACCAGGGAGGGCAGCAGGAAGGCCCAGGCGAGCCCGTGTTCGCCCCAGCGCCCTCCCCGTGGGGAGCGGCGGCCCGGGAGGGGCCCGGTGTGCGGTGCGGTCGGCATCTTTCGCGCGTCCGCCTTTCGTGATGTCGGTTCCGGCCGAAACCGTGTCTTGCCCGAACGACGGCGTGGAAACCCCGTGGTGATCAACGGGTGTCGCCGGGATTACGCGTTCGCGTCAGATCCGGCCGGTCGTGCCCGGACGGGCGGCGGAGGGGCTGCGCACCGGCGGCGGGCGGGCTGTCGAGCGGTTAACCGCGTTGTCGGAGGGGTGGCGTACGGTGCGCGGGTGGACGAAACGGAATTCGACATCCCGGCGGCAATGGCCGAAAGTGTGCGCTCCCGCGCGGGTGCCTGGGCGCTCGTCAGGGGCTTCGCCGCCTACTGGGGCGAGCCGCTGGGGCCGGGCGACGGCTTCACGGACGCGGAGCTGGACGCGGCCGAGCGGCGGCTGGGCCTGCGGCTGCCGGTGGCGCTGCGCGAGGCATACCGGCTGTTCGGCCGCCGGGCGGATCTGACCAGCAGCCAGGACGTGCTGCTGACGCCGGACGAGCTGCACGTGCTGGACGGCGCGCTGGTGTACCGGGCGGAGAACCAGGGCTGTGCGCACTGGGGCGTGCCGCTGGACGCCCTCGACCGGGAGGACCCGCCGACGGTGGGCCGGCTCGACCTGGCGGACAAGTCACAGGAGCGGTGGGAGCCCTGGGAGGAGCGCTTCTCCACGGCGGCCGCGGCGATGGCGATGATGGAGAAGCTGCTGGAGGAGCACGAGCTGACCGACTTCCTCGAATTGGAGGACGAACTGCCGGACGGCCTGCTGGAGTTGCCCGCGCTCGGCCGCAACTTCCGCTGGTACCAGGGCCCGGAGGTGTTGGTCGGGGTGGCCGAGGGGGCCTGGGTGGTGGCCCGCGCCCGCACCCCGCAGGCGCTGGACGCGCTCTACGGGGTGCTGCCCGGGGACTGGCTGGGCGAGTAGCCGGCCGGAGGTCGGGCGGAGGAGGTTGCCGGGCGAAGGGGCGGAGGGGCCGCCGGGCGGAGGGGCGGGTCAGGCGGAGGGACCGCCCGGCGGAGGGGCGGGTCAGGCGGAGGAGCCGCCGTCCAGCACCAGGTCACTGCCGACGGTGTAGCCCGCCTCGTCGGAGGCCAGGTACAGCACCGCGGCGGCCACCTCCTCCGTCGCGCCGACCCGGCCGACCGGGACCTCGGCCCTCATCCGCTCGGCCTTGGCCTCGGCGTCCTCACCCGGCCGGGAGGACATCGGGGTGTCCACCGCGCCGGGGCTGACGGTGTTGATCCGCACGCCCTCGGCGATGTGGTCGAGGGCAGCGGCCCGGGTCAGCACGGTGACCGCGGCCTTGCTGGCGGCGTAGGCGCCGACGCCCGCGATCCGCTTGTGGGCACCGAGGTTGGACGAGACGTTGACGATCGCGCCGCCGCCGTGGGCCCGCATGTGGGCGATCTGCGCCTGCATGGCGAGCAGGGTTCCGGTGACGTTGACGCCGATCACCCGCTGCCACTCCGCCTCGTCGATGTCGGCGACCGGGCCGGCGGCGCCGAACACTCCGGCATTGTTGACGGCGACGTCCAGGCCGCCGAACCGCTCGACGGCCTCCCGGACCAGCCGGGCGGCGTCCTGGGCGTTCGTCACGTCGCCGGTGAGCGCGACCGCCTTGCCGCCGGCCCGCTCGATCAGCTCGACGGTCCCGGCGAGCGGGCCGGCGCCGCGGCCGGCGACCGCGACCCGGGCGCCCTCACGGGCGAAGGCCAGCGCGATGGCCCGGCCGATGCCGCTGCCGGCGCCGGTCACCAGGACGGACTTGTCGGCGAAACGCGTGGTCATGAGGTGAACTCCTTGATGCGGTCGGTGTGTTCGGTTGCGGTGGGGCTGGTTGGGTCGGTGGGGCCGATGGTCCGGGGCAGGGCGGCGACCGCGACGGCGGTGAGCGCCAGCCCGACGGCGGCCGCCGCGAAGGCCGCGGCGTATCCGCCGACCACGCTCGGGCGGGTGGCGGCGAGCGCCATCAGGGCGGCCAGTCCGGCGGTGGGACCGAGTTCCATGGCCGTGTTGAACACTCCCGCGGCCAGTCCGGTGCGCTCGGGCGGCACCCCGCCGGTGGCGAGCACGGTCGCTCCGGCGAAGGCCGCGGCGGCGCCGGCGGGCAGCAGGATCAGTCCGGGCAGCAGTCCGAGGGCGTAGCCGCTGCCGGGGCCGAGCCCGGCCAGCAGTCCGAGCCCGGCGGCGGCCAGGGCGAGGCCTCCGGCGCTGACCGCCACCGGGCCGTACCGGACGCTCAGCGGCCCGGCGAGCCGACCGGAGAGCAGCAGGACGACCGCGTACGGCAGGAAGGCGGCGGAGGTGGCCGCGGCGCTCCAGCCTCGCAGCTGCTGGAGGTAGAGCGAGAGCAGGACGAAGGTGAGCGCGGTGCCGGCGGCGGTGGCCATGACGGCCGCGAGCGCGGTGGCCCGGCGCCGGTCGGCGAGGAAGCCGGGCGGCAGCAGCGGGTCGGCGGTGCGGCGTTCGGCGGCGGCGAAGGCCGACAGCAGGAGCGCCCCGGCGACCAGCGGACCGTACGTGCCGGGGCTGCGCCAGCCGTGTTCGGTGGAGGCGACCAGGGCGTAACTCGCCGCGCAGACACCGGCGGTGGCGAGGGCGGCACCGCGCAGGTCCAGCGCCGGGCGGGCGCCGACCGGGGCGGCGGCGGGCAGGGCCGCGGAACGGACGAGGCCGAGCAGGGCGACCAGTACGGGCACCGCGAACAGCCAGCGCCAGGAGACCGCCGCGGCGACCGCGCCCGAGACGACGCTGCCGACGGTGGCGCCGAGCACCGACAGACCGCCCCAGGTGGCCATCGCCCGCCGGTAGGCGGCCGGTTCGGGGTGCAGCACCCGGACCACCGCGACCGCCGCCGGGGCGGTGAGGGCGGCGCCGACGCCCTGTACGAAGCGGCTCGCCAGCAGGACGGGGTAGCCGGGCGCGAGGGCGCAGGCGATCGAGGCGGCGGCGAGCAGTGCCAGGCCGGCGCGGAGCACCGGGCGGCCGCCGTGGCGGTCCGTCAAGCGGCCGCCGAGCAGCAGCAGGGAGCTGAAGGAGAGCCCGTAGGCGGCGCTGAGCAGCAGCACCCCGGACGGGCCGAGTCCGAACTCCCGCGCCACCAGCGGCAGCGGCACGGTCAGGATCATGATCGTGAAGATCAGCATCGCCTGGACGACGCCGAGCAGCGCGAAGCCGTACCGACCGGTAATGATGACGGCCATGTAAAACCCTCCCCCCTATAAAGACCGTTCGGTCCAGAATGAGCTCCGAAAAAGACGCCGGCCCGGGCCGGCCGGTGTCAGTCCAGCAGCGCCAGCGCCTGCTCGGCGGCGTCCCGCGCCCGGGGCGCGCCGTCGGCGGTCTTGCCCACCACCCGGATGCCCTGGAGCAGCACGACCAGCATCCGGGCGAGCGTCCGCGGATCCCGCCCGGCGGGCAGTTCGCCCTGCGCGGCGGCCCGTGCCAGGGCGGCGGTGAGCAGCGTCTCCAGGCGGTCGAGACTCGCCTCCACCCGGCGGGACGCCGCCGGGTCGTGCGGGGCGAGCTCCACCGCCGTATTGGTGACGAAGCAGCCGCGCCGCCCCTCCTCCTCGTCCGTCACGGCGTACCGGCGGACCAGCGCCCTGACCGCCGGCAGCGCCGGACCGGGCTGGGAGAGGTCGAGCAGCCGCGCCGAGTCGCTCTGCTCGCAGTAGCGCTCCAGCGCCCGCAGGTACAGCTCGCGCTTGCTGCCGAAGGTCGCGTAGATGCTGGCCCGGGCGACGCCGAGCCGCTCGACCAGGTCGGCCATCGACGTCGCCTCGTAGCCGCGCTGCCAGAACAGCTCCAGGGCCGCCTGCAGCGCCGCGTCCGGGTCGAATTCCTTCGTTCGCGCCATGCCGGGAACGGTAGCCCTTTCTGGACCGAGCAGTCAAGAAAGGGCAACTATTGGTCCAGACCTGATCTCTGACGGAGCATTGCCAAGTGGACTAGACCAAGGCTACCCTTACCGCTCCCATCCACCTCCTTCCCCCACAGGAGGCGTTTCGCATGCCCGCACACCGCCCCAACCACCCCCGGCAGACCACCGACGCAGCCAGACCTGTCGTGCTGACGGCCTTTCGGATCGTCGTCGGCCTGCTCTTCGCCTGCCACGGCGCCGCCTCGCTGTTCGGCGTGCTCGGCGGCGCCAAGGGCGGCGGCACCGTCCCGCTCGGCCAGTGGCCCGGCTGGTGGGCCGCACTGATCCAGCTGGTCGGCGGCGCCCTGGTGCTGCTCGGCGCCGGCACCAGGCCGGCCGCCCTGCTCTGCTCCGGCTCGATGGCCTACGCCTACTTCACCGTCCACCAGGAGCACGCCCTGCTGCCCCTGCAGAACGGGGGCGAGGCCTCGGTGCTGTTCTGCTGGGCCTTCCTGGCCATCGCGACGCTCGGCTCCGGCCCGTACGCCCTGGACCGGCTGCTCACCCACAGGCCGCCGGCCGTCGCGGCCGAACCGGCGATCCGTCCGACATCGACGGTCTGACCGGCCGGCCCGCGCCAACCACCGTTCGGCACAGCCCATCCGACGGTCCGTCGGCCGTCAGCGGGTTCAACGGGTCCTCGGCGGCCCGACGGACTCTCAGCGGTCCGACGGGCCCCCGGCGGCCAGGTGCCGCTCGACCGAGGCGACCTTGGCGGTGAGGCCGTCGGTGACCCCAGCCCGGTCGTCGATCTTGATGACTGTGCTGACCCGGTTGCCGTACGCCTTCACCGCCTCGATCGCCGCCCTGATCACCGGCATCACCTCGTCCCACTCCCCCTCGATGCTGGTGAACATCGCGTCCGTGCGGTTCGGGAGACCGCTCTCCCGCACCACCCGGACGGCGGCGGCCACCGCCTCCCCCACGTCCTCGCCGATCCCCAGCGGGGTCACCGAAAAGGCTGCGATCACGGCTCTGCGCTCCTTGTGCTGGACGACACGGGTCGCTGGGGCCGGGCGGCCCCCGGCCGGGGCCCGGCGAATGGCGGGCGCCAGACCACACGCGGCCCTCCGCGCCGGCGGGGGGGCCCCCCGCGCGGCGGGGGGGGGGGGGGGCCACCCACCGGCCCAACCCCCCCGCCCCCCCGCCGCGCTCCCGGAGACCGTACCGCGA
>NZ_JBSHAP010000084.1:0-21808 GCF_053611565.1 Kitasatospora sp. NPDC054795 | reverse complement strand
CGCCCCCGCCCCCGTCGGCCGGCCCCCCCCGGGCGCCGGGCCCGCCCCCCCCCCCACCCGCGACCAGGCTAGAGCCTGCCTCCTGACCTCAGGCGACGCTCGGCAGCGGCGGGTCGACCGCCAGCGGCGCGGTGGAGCGGGCCCGGTGCTGGGCGGCCCAGGAGACCAGCGCCACCGTGCAGGCGTGGTCCAGGTGGCGCAGCCCGGACCAGTCCAGTTCCACCGGCCGGTCCGCCGGCAGCCGCTCCAGGGTGTCCAGCAGCCGGGGCAGCCGCAGGAAGGTGGCGTTGCCGCTCAGCCGCACCCGGTGCAGCGCCTCCCCGGTCGGCTGCGGCTGCTCCTCCACCGCGATCTGCAGGTGCGAGGTCTGCCAGGCGGACTTGGCCACCGCCAGGCCGACGCCGATCAGCACCCCGTCGAACAGGTCGGTGGCGATGATCGCGGCCGCCGTCACCACCAGCACCAGCGCCTCGCCCAGGTGCCCGCGGCAGAGCGCGACGATCCGGCGCAGCGGCACCAGCTTGGCGCCGGCGTGCACCAGGACGGCGGCCAGCGCGGTGAGCGGCACCAGCCCGAGCACGCCGGGCAGCAGCGCGGTGAACAGCAGCAGCCAGCCGCCGTGCAGCACCCGCGAGGCCTTGGTGCGCGCGCCGGCCTGGACGTTGGTGGCGCTGCGCACGATCACGGCGGTCATCGGCAGCGCGCCGAGCAGTCCGCAGACGGTGTTGCCGACGCCCTGGGCGGTGAGTTCGCGGTCGTAGTGGGTGCGCGGCCCGTGGTGCATCCGGTCGACGGCGGCGGCGCTGAACAGCGTCTCGGCGGAGGCGATCAGGGTGAAGGCGACGACCGTGCCGAGCCCGGCGGTGCCGGCCAGGGCGGTCAGCGACTCGCGGTCGGGCAGGTGCACCACGTCGAACAGTCCGGCCACCCGGATCCTGGCCACCGGCAGGTCGGCGACCGCGGTGACGGCGGCGGCCAGTCCGACGGCGGCCAGCGGGGCGGGGACGGCCCGGGCGGCGCGCTCCGGCAGGTACTTCCAGCCGACCAGGACCAGCAGGGTGCCGAGGCCGAGGGCGACCGCGCTCGGGTTGGCCGCCGCGGTCAGCACGTCGCCCAGCAGGGCGGGCAGGCCGGCGATCTTCTCCGGCCCGGTGGCGGGGGCGCGGCGGTCGGCGAGCGCGTAGAGCTGGCCGAACACCAGGGTCAGTCCGATGCCGGCCAGCATGCCGTGCACCACCGAGGCGGACATCGCCCGGAACCAGCGGCCGAGCCGCAGGGCGCCCATCGCCAGCTGGAGCAGGCCGGTGGCGAGTACCAGCAGGCCGAGCGCGCCGGCGCCGAAGCGGTGGACGGCGTCGGCGACCAGGACGGTCAGCCCGGCGGCGGGACCGCTGACCTGGAGGCTGCTGCCGGGCAGCAGGCCGGCGACCAGGCCGCCGACGATCCCGGTGACCAGCCCGAGTTCGGCCGGGACGCCGGAGGCGACGGCGACGCCGACGCAGAGCGGGAGGGCGACCAGGAACACCACCAGCGAGGCCGGCAGGTCATGGCGCCAGGGGATCGCGCGCAGGACGGCGACCGGGGTGCGGGGCCGGCCCGGCGGGCCGTGCTTGCGGAGGCGGCCCGGCGGGCTGTCGCTCCGGTGGGGCGGCGGGTTCACCCGGTCACCACCAGGGACCGGGCAGGGGTGCAGCAGCGCATGGGGACGTTCCTTCCGCGCGCCCGCCGCAGCGGGCGCGCCGTTGCAAGGGCGGGGAGCACGAGGAAGAAGGGGGAAGGGACCGCGCCGGGGGCGGCGACAGCGGTACGGCCGCGGGTCCGGGCGGACCAGAGCGCGGCGGCGGGTGTCGGGTCGGTGCGGCCAGGGGGGTGCGTCCCTCGCTCGGGTGCGGCGGACCGGGCACGCTGGTCCTGGACGGGGCCACCGGCGGAGTTCCCCCGCTCCGCGGCGCTCCCAAATCCCCCTGCCGCGGCCTCAGTTGGACGTCACGGGCCCGGCGTGCCACCGACGGTACCCAGCGCGGCGGGGCGGGCCGACGACCGGCACCGTCCCTTCACCGCCACTGCACACCGGCTGCGCTTCCCGGCGCGGAGCCTCCGCTTCCCCGGGCACACCAGCGCGACTGCCGTTCGGGCGTGCGAATCCCCGCCGGTCCGGCCGCGCCGCGCGACCCTGCTCCCGGCCCGATTCCCGCCCCGCCGCCGACCCCTCCGCCGCCCCCGCCCCCGCCCGTGGCTTCCACATTCTGTTGAAGTCCTCTTGACGCCCCGACGGACCCCGCCCTACCGTGTTTCCGCATACAGAAACCGTTCTTCCGTATGATGGAATTCAGGAGATGAGCCCTCCGAGCCACTGCGGGCCGAAGCAGGAGAGATCCGATGCCTCGTATGACAGCCGCCCGCGCGGCCGTGGAGATCCTCAAGCTCGAAGGCGTCGAGGTCGCGTTCGGCGTGCCCGGCGCAGCCATCAACCCGTTCTACGCCGCGCTCAAGGCCTCCGGCGGGATCGGGCACACACTGGCCCGGCACGTCGAGGGCGCCTCCCACATGGCCGAGGGTTACACCCGCGCCGCGGCCGGCAACATCGGGGTCTGCATCGGTACCTCCGGCCCGGCGGGCACCGACATGATCACCGGCCTGTACTCGGCGATCGCCGACTCCGTCCCGATCCTCTGCGTCACCGGCCAGGCGCCCGTCGCCCGGCTGCACAAGGAGGACTTCCAGGCCGTCGACATCGCCTCCATCGCACGGCCGGTCACCAAGGCCGCCACCACCGTGCTGGAGGCCGCGCAGGTCCCCGGCGTGTTCCAGCAGGCCTTCCACCTGATGCGCTCCGGCCGCCCCGGCCCGGTCCTGATCGACCTGCCGATCGACGTCCAGCTCACCGAGATCGACTTCGACCCGGAGGCCTACCAGCCGCTGCCGGTCTACAAGCCGGCCGCCAACCGCACCCAGATCGAGAAGGCCCTCGCGCTGCTCCAGCGGTCCGAACGCCCGCTGATCGTCGCCGGCGGCGGCGTCATCAACGCCGACGCCTGCGAGCTGCTGCTGGAGTTCGCCGAGCTCACCGGAGTCCCGGTGGTCCCGACCCTGATGGGATGGGGCATCGTCCCGGACGACCACCGGCTGAACGCCGGCATGGTCGGCCTGCAGACCTCGCACCGCTACGGCAACGAGAACTTCCTCGCTTCCGACTTCGTCCTCGGCATCGGCAACCGCTGGGCCAACCGCCACACCGGCGGCCTGGACGTCTACACCGCGGGCCGCACCTTCGTCCACGTCGATATCGAGCCCACCCAGCTCGGCCGGATCTTCGCCCCGGACCTCGGCATCGCCTCCGACGCCAAGGCCGCGCTGGAGCTGTTCGTCGAGGTGGCGCGCGAGCTGCGGGCCGCCGGCACCCTCAAGGACCGCGGCGCCTGGGCCGCCTCCACCCAGGAGCGCAAGGCCCTGCTCCAGCGCCGCACCCACTTCGACGACGTGCCAATCAAGCCGCAGCGCGTGTACGAGGAGATGAACAGGGCCTTCGGCCCGGAGACCCGTTACGTCACCACCATCGGCCTGTCCCAGATCGCCGGCGCACAGCTGCTGCACGTCTACCGGCCGCGGCACTGGATCAACTGCGGCCAGGCCGGCCCGCTCGGCTGGACCGTCCCGGCCGCGCTGGGCGTCGCCACCGCCGACCCCGCGGGCCAGGTCGTCGCGCTCTCCGGCGACTACGACTTCCAGTTCATGATCGAGGAGCTGGCGGTCGGCGCCCAGCACCGCATCCCGTACGTCCACGTGCTGGTGAACAATTCCTGCCTGGGCCTGATCCGCCAGGCGCAGCGCAACTTCGACATCGACTACCAGGTCAACCTGGAGTTCGAGAACGTCAACTCCCCGGAGCTGGGCGGCTACGGCGTCGACCACGTCAAGGTCGTCGAGGGCCTGGGCTGCAAGGCGATCCGGGTCACCGAACCGCAGGACCTGCTGCCCGCGTTCGAGGAGGCCAAGAAGCTGGCCGCGGAGTTCCGCGTCCCGGTCGTGGTCGAGGCGATCCTGGAGCGGGTCACCGACATCTCGATGGCCGCCACCGACATCGACAAGGTCAACGAGTTCGAGGAGACGGCCGCCCTCCCGGAGCACGCCCCGACGGCCATCAGGCCGCTGGCGCTCTGAACGCGCGCCCGACCCGCCCCCGACTGCCCCCGACCCGATCCGAACGCGCCGCGGCCGGTCGCGCGCACCGGTCGTGCGGGGGCGGACGAGCCGCTCCGTGCGCCCCCACGCGCCCCCGCACCCGGAACACCGGCACGCCGACCGCGGTTGATCAGGTCACGGCCGCTACCGTGGCCCCGGAAGAGGCCCGGCCCGACGACTCCCCGAAAGGACCACTCCCGTGAGCCTGTACGACATCCCGCTGCGCACCCTCGACGGCGCGCCCACCTCGCTGGCCGACCACAAGGGCAAGGCGCTGCTCATCGTCAACGTCGCCTCCCGGTGCGGCCTGACCCCGCAGTACGAGGGCCTGGAGCGGCTCCAGCAGCGGTACGCCGGGCGCGGGTTCACCGTGCTGGGCTTCCCCTGCAACCAGTTCGCCGGGCAGGAGCCGGGCAGCGCCGAGGAGATCCGCACCTTCTGCTCCACCACCTACGGCGTGACCTTCCCGCTGTTCGAGAAGATCGACGTCAACGGCGAGGACCGCCACCCGCTGTACGCCAAGCTCACCGAGGTCGCCGACGCCGACGGCCAGGCCGGGGACGTCTCCTGGAACTTCGAGAAGTTCCTGATCTCCCCGGACGGCACCGTCGTCGCGCGCCTGCGCCCCCCGGTCGACCCGGAGGCGCCGGAGCTGATCACCGCGATCGAGGCCGCACTGCCGGCCTGACCGCGCGCACCACGAAGGCCCGGGGCCCGTTGGAACCCAAGAAGTTGGAACCCAAGCAGCCCCGGGCCTTCGCCGTGCGCGCACCCGGGGAGAGCGCGCCGGGGGCCGGGCCGAAGGGCCGGGCGCCGTGTCGGCTCCGGCCCGCGCCGGCTCGTGTCCGCGCCGGCGGCTGTTCCGGGGTCCGCGTCGGCCCTCCTCGGGGTGTTGCGGACATGCTCAACGCACCCCTACCGTGTGTGGCCCCGTTGATCCATTGCATACGGAGGGCTCACCTTGATGTTCCGTCAAGTCAGAACAGCGGCACGAGCGCTGCTCGCGGCCGGCCTGCTCGTCACCGGCACGCTCGCCGGTGCCTCGCCGGCAGCGGCGGCCGATGCGGCGCCGACGGCCCTGACCGCGTCCGACTACACCCTCACCTCGGACTACCACCAGTACGACACGCTCAACTCGGCGCTCGCCACGACGCTGGGGACCTCCGCCGTGCACACGGTGATGGAGAACGCGAACCACGACCGGCAGCCGCTCCCCGCGTCCTTCTCCGTGGCCGGCCTGTCCACCGGCTTCCGGTTCGACGACGGCGACAACTCCGACTGCCAGAGCTTCCCCCAGGGCATCACCACGAGCCGGGACGCCGTGGGGACGGCGAACAGCGGCAACTACGACGGCCACCAGCTCGTGCTGGTGAGCTGGTACACCAAGGACGGCTGCGACGGCGCCCAGCAGCGCAGCCGGATCACCCTGGCCGACTGGGACGCCACCTACCCCAACAAGTACCGCAAGATCCTCCTGGTGGAGCCGACCGGAACCGCGGCCGCGCCGGACTTCAAGGACATCCCGATCCACGCCGGCGGCGTCTCCTGGTACGGCGACTACCTCTACGTCGCCGACACCGGCCGCGGCATGCGCGTCTTCGACATGCGCAAGATCCTCAACACCGACACCGGCGGCACCGCCGACCAGATCGGCCGCCAGTCCGGTTCCGTCTACTACGCCCACAACTACGCGTACGTGCTGCCCCAGATCGGCACGGTCACCGCGCAGACCGCCACCGGCGCCAAACTGGTGTGGTCGTCGATCTCCCTCGACCGGGTCGGCAAGTCGATCGTGATGACGGAGTACACCTGCCAGGCGGACTGCGTCGACTACCCCAACCGCCCGCCGAGGGCCGTCCGCTTCCCCTTCGCCTCCGGGGCGGCGACGTTCGCCGCGACGACGACCGCCGGCCAGGCCCTCCAACTGCCCTGGTACAAGCTCAACGGAGTGGCCTCCCACAACGGCCGGTGGTGGTTCAACTCCTCGGGGCAGAAGAAGCTCTACTACTGGACCCCGACCGCCGGCCCCTCGACCTTCGCCTGGGTGGGCGGCGGCGAGAGCCTCTCGTACTGGGAGGACGCCACCGAGCCCGACCTGCTGTGGTCGCTGCAGGAGACCACGGGCGGACGCAACGTCTTCGCGGTCACCCAGTCCACCTACGGCGGCGGCTGAGCCCCGGGCCCGGGCCCGAGTTCACGGACCGGATGACGAGGGCGGCCCCCGGGCGGGCCCGGCGGCAACGGTCTGCCGGATGATGGGGAGCCAGGGCACGGCAGCGGATGTGAGGGCAGCGCGGTGACAGCAGGCGAATCCACGGAGTTGGAGTCGGGACACCGGTCGGCGGACCACGAGGGCCCGGAGACCGTCGTGGCCGCTCCCCGGCCCGCGGCGGGCACGGAGCCCCCGGGCGAGGGTGCGCGGCGCCGGCGTTCCCTGGTCCGGCGGCTGACGGTCCTCGTGCTCGTCCTCGTCCTGCTGTGCCTCCCGCCCTGGTGGACGCTGTTCGCCTCCGGCGCCGACTGGCCGGTCCCGGTCTTCCTGGCCGGCACGGCCGTCCTCGCCGGCTGGCTGGTCTCCTTCCCCTTCCTGATGGTCGCGGGCCACGGGCGGCGGCGCAGCGACCGGGCCGCCCGCGTCGCGGACACCAGCCTCGGGATGATCTGGGTGCTGTTCACCTGGTCGGTGCTGGGCGGCGCGGTGGACCTGGTGCTCGTCGGGCTCGACGCCGGCGGCACCGACCGGGCCAGGGCGGTGGCCGCTGCCGTCGCCGTGGTCTCGGCCGGGCTGCTGGGCTGGGGGCACCACGAGGCGATGCGCGTGCCCCGGGTGAAGCGGGTGGACGTGCACGTCCCGCGGCTCGGCGCCGGCCTGGACGGGACCCGGGTCGTGGTGCTGGCCGACACCCACTACGGGCCGATCGACCGGGCGGGCTGGTCCGCGCGGGTCACCGAGGCGGTCAACGCGCTCGACGCGGACGTCGTGGTCCACGCTGGCGACATCGCCGACGGCACCCCCGCCCAGCGCCGGGAGCAGTCCGCGCCGCTCGGGACGATCCGGTCGCGGCTGGCCAGGGTCTACGTCACGGGGAACCACGAGTACGGCAGCGAGGCCCAGGGCTGGCTGGACCGGATGGCGGACCTGGGCTGGGAGCCGCTGCACAACCGCCACGTGGTGGTGGAGCGCGGCGGGGACGCCCTCGTGCTCGCCGGCGTGGACGACGTGACCGCGGAGTCCTCCGGCCTGGCCGGACACCGCGCGAACCTGCTCGGCGCACTGGCGGGGGCGGACCCGGCCCTGCCGGTCCTGCTCGTCGCCCACCAGCCCAAGTACGTCCCGCAGGCCGCTGCCGCCGGCATCGACCTGCAGGTCTCCGGGCACACCCACGGCGGCCAGATCTGGCCGTTCAACTTCCTCGTCCGCATCGATCAGCCGGTGGTGCACGGCCTGAGCCGGCACGGGGAGCGGACCCAGCTCTACACCAGCCGCGGCACCGGCTTCTGGGGCCCGCCCTTCCGGGTCTTCGCCCCGAGCGAGATCACTCTGCTCACGCTGCGCTCGGGCGCAACCCCGCCCGCCGCGTAGCGGGCCCGTCGCCCGCCGGATCCGATGCTCGCGGGACGCCGGCTCCCCGTCTGCCGGCTCGCCGCGCGGCTCACGGCAGCAACAGCCGGGTGCCCGGCGGCAGTTCGCCGTCGCGTGCGGCGTCGCGCAGGTGTGCCAGCAGGGTCTCCCGAAGGGCCTCCGCCGCGCGGGTGGGCGGCACCTCGTGGCCGTGCGCGACGGCGATGGTGCGGCCGAGGCCGGGCCCGGCGAACGCGGTCACCGCGAGGCCGGAGCGGGCGGCCACCATGCCGGGGACGACGGCGGGTCCGAGTCCGGCCCGGACGAAGCCCAGCACCGCGTCCATCTCGCCGCCCTCCACCGCGAACCGCGGCTCGAACCCGGCCGCCCGGCAGGCCGCCAGGGTCGCCTCCCGGACGTCGTAGCCCTCCCGGAACATCACCAGCGGCCGGTCCTTCAGCTCCGTCACCCGGGCCTTGCGCCGGGCCCGCCCCTCGGCGGCGACCAGCACCAGTTCCTCGTGCAGCAGTTCGGTGACCGCCAGCGCGGGCTCCTGCTCCCCGCCCGGCCGGGTGATGATCAGCGCGAGGTCCAGTTCCCCCGCCGCCAGCCAGCCGACCAGATCGCGCGAGCCGCCCTCCCGGACCACCAGCGTCACCCCCGGGTAACGGTCCCGGAAGACCCGCAGCACGTCCGGCACCAGGCTGGTGCACAGGCTCGGCGGCGCGCCCAGCCGGACCCGGCCGCGGCGCAGCTGGACCGTCTCCTGCACGGCCAGCCGGGCGCTCTCGGTGTCCGCGAGGATGCGCCGGGCCAGCGGCAGCAGGGCATCCCCGGCGTCGGTCAGCGCGATGTTGCCCCGGGTGCGGTGGAACAGTTCGGCGCCCAACTCCCGCTCCAGCGAACGGATCTGCTGCGAGAGCGACGGCTGGGCGACGTGCGCCGCCTCGGCGGCCCGGGTGAAGTGCCGGGTCTCGGCGACGGCCAGGAAGTAGCGGAGTTGCTGGAGCTGCACAGGACCAGGATAGGACGCATCGATAGTCGGCGCCTATCGTCACGAGCCGCATCATGTCTTGGACGCACCCGACCCACCGTCCCTACCGTTGCAGCCATGACAACCGCGACTCGGACGGCCCGGCACCCGTCCACCCTGGCGACCCTGTGGCGGTCGACCGTCGGCAAGAAGGCGGTCATGGCCGTCACCGGACTGGCCATGCTGCTGTACCTGGTCGCACACATGCTGGGGAACCTCAAGGTGTTCTTCGGCCCGGACGACATCAACGGCTACGCGGCCTGGCTGCGCACCATCGGGCAGCCCTTCCTGGGCCACGAGTGGTTCCTGTGGATCGCCCGGGCCGGTCTGCTGACCGCCGTGGTGCTGCACGGCGTCTCCGCGTACCAGCTCAGCCGCCGCGACCTCGCGGCCCGCCCGAGCCGGTACGTGCACAAGCCCCGCCGGGCGAGCTACGCGACCAGGACCATGCGCTGGGGCGGGGTGATCCTGGCGCTGTTCATCGTCTGGCACGTCCTGGACCTCACCACACTGACCGTGAACCCGGCCGCCGAGCACGGCCACCCGTACCAGAACATCGTGGCCTCCTTCGGCCGCTGGTACGTCGACGTGTTCTACGTCGTCGCGATGCTGGCCGTCGGCCTGCACATCCGGCACGGGTTCTGGAGCGCCGCGCAGACCCTCGGCGCCAACAACGCCCGCCGCGACCGGGCGCTCAAGCTGATCGCGAACGGCCTGGCCCTGGTACTGACGGCCGGGTTCCTGTCCGTCCCCGTGGCCGTGATGACCGGAGTCGTGAAGTGAGCAGTGGCGAAGTGAGCAGTGGTGACATGAGCTACCTCGAGTACACCCTCGGCGAACCGGTCGCCGACACCAGGGCCCCCGCCGGCCCGATCGAACAGCGCTGGGACCAGCGGCGGTTCGACGCCAAGCTGGTCAACCCGGCCAACCGGCGCAAGCACACCGTGATCGTGGTCGGCACCGGCCTGGCCGGCGGCGCGGCCGGCGCCACCCTGGCCGAACAGGGCTACCGCGTCGTCCAGTTCTGCTTCCAGGACTCCCCCAGGCGCGCCCACTCGATCGCCGCCCAGGGCGGCATCAACGCGGCCAAGAACTACCGCAACGACGGCGACTCGATCCGCCGGCTGTTCTACGACACCGTCAAGGGCGGCGACTTCCGCGCCCGCGAGTCCAACGTGCACCGGCTGGCCCAGGTGTCGGTGGAGATCATCGACCAGTGCGTGGCCCAGGGCGTGCCCTTCGCCCGCGAGTACGGCGGCCTGCTCGACACCCGGTCCTTCGGCGGCGTGCAGGTCTCCCGGACCTTCTACGCCCGCGGCCAGACCGGCCAGCAGCTGCTGCTCGGCGCCTACCAGGCGCTCTCCCGGCAGATCGCTGCCGGGAACGTGGAACTGCACCCGCGCACCGAGATGCTCGACCTGCTGGTGGTCGACGGCCGGGCCCGCGGCATCGTCGCCCGCGACCTCGTCACCGGCGAGATCCGCAGCCACACCGCGGACGCCGTGGTGCTCGCCAGCGGCGGCTACGGCAACGTGTTCTACCTCTCCACCAACGCCAAGAACTCCAACACCACCGCGATCTGGCGGGCGCACCGGCGCGGCGCGTACTTCGCCAACCCGTGCTTCACCCAGATCCACCCGACCTGCATCCCGCGCTCCGGCGACCACCAGTCCAAGCTCACCCTGATGAGCGAGTCGCTGCGCAACGACGGCCGGATCTGGGTGCCCAAGGCGCAGGGCGACAGCCGGCCGCCGGCCGAGATCCCCGAGGAGGAGCGGGACTACTACCTGGAGCGGATCTACCCGTCGTTCGGCAACCTGGTGCCCCGCGACATCGCCTCCCGGGCCGCCAAGAACGTCTGCGACGAGGGCCGCGGCGTCGGCCCCGGCGGCCAGGGCGTCTACCTGGACTTCGCCGACGCGATCCGCCGGCTGGGCCGGGACGCCGTCGAGGCCAGGTACGGCAACCTCTTCGAGATGTACGAGCGGATCACCGCCGAGGACCCGTACCGGGTGCCGATGCGGATCTACCCGGCGATCCACTACACGATGGGCGGGCTCTGGGTCGACTACGACCTGCAGACCACCGTCCCCGGCCTGTTCGCGATCGGGGAGGCCAACTTCTCCGACCACGGCGCCAACCGGCTCGGCGCCAGCGCCCTGATGCAGGGCCTGGCCGACGGCTACTTCGTGCTGCCGCCGACCATCAACGACTACCTGGCCCGCCACCCGCTGCCGACCGTGCCCGCCGACCACCCGGTGCTCGCCGAGGTGGAGGCCGAGGTCGAGGACCGGCTCAACCTGATCCTCGCGGTCAACGGCGACCGCACCCCGGACTCCTTCCACCGCGAACTCGGCGAACTGCTCTGGAACGAGTGCGGGATGGCCCGCGACGAGGCCGGACTGCGGCGGGCGCTGGAGCGGATCCCGCGGCTGCGCGAGGAGTTCTGGCGCCGGATCAAGGTGCCCGGCACCGGGCAGGAGCTCAACCAGTCGCTGGAGAAGGCCAACCGGCTCGTCGACTACTTCGAACTGGCCGAACTGATGTGCCTGGACGCACTGCACCGCGCCGAATCCTGCGGCGGCCACTTCCGCACCGAGAGCCAGACCCCGGACGGCGAGGCCGCCCGCCGCGACGAGGACTTCTCCTACGCCGCCGCCTGGGAGTTCACCGCCACCGGCGCGGCACCCGTCCTCCACCGCGAGGAACTCGACTTCGAGCACGTCCACCCCACCCAGCGGAGCTACGCGTGAACCTCACCCTGCGCATCTGGCGCCAGGCCGGCCCGGACGCACCCGGCTCGATGACCACCTACCAGGTCAGCGGGATCAGCCCGGACATGTCCTTCCTGGAGATGCTGGACACCCTCAACGAAGAACTGATCACCCGCGGCGACCAGCCCGTCGCCTTCGACCACGACTGCCGCGAGGGCATCTGCGGCGCCTGCGGCATGGTCATCAACGGCCGGGCGCACGGCCCCGAGCGCACCACCACCTGCCAGCTGCACATGCGGCACTTCCAGGACGGCGACACCATCGACGTCGAGCCCTGGCGGGCGGCGGCCTTCCCGGTGGTCAAGGACCTGGTGGTGGACCGCTCGGCCTTCGACCGGATCATCGGCTCCGGCGGCTACATCACCGCCCCCACCGGCAGCGCCCCCGAGGCGCACGCCACGCCCGTCCCCAAGGAGGTCGCCGACACCGCCTTCGAGCACGCCGAGTGCATCGGCTGCGGCGCCTGTGTGGCGGCCTGCCCGAACGGCTCGGCGATGCTCTTCACCTCCGCCAAGGTGGTGCACCTCAACGTGCTGCCGCAGGGTGCGCCGGAACGGGCCGCCCGGGTGCGGAACATGGTCTCGGCCATGGACGCCGAGGGCTTCGGCGGCTGCACCAACACCGGCGAGTGCGCCACCGCCTGCCCCAAGGGCATCCCGCTGCCCAGCATCGCGGCGATGAACCGGGAGTTCCTGCGGGCCGCCCGCGGCTGACAACTCCCCTCCTGCGGTCGGCCCCCCGCTCTGGTGCTCAGGCGGGGGGCCGACATGGGTTTACGGCGGGGCGTGCGGCGGTGGTTCGCGCTACCCGTACGGGTGGCGGATCCCGGCGGGCGGTGCTTCCTGACGGAGAATCGCGCTACGGTGGTGCTCCGCCACGGAAGGACGGCATATGCCCGAGGTTCAGTCCTGTTCCGGTTGCGGCGGGTCCGGGGGGACCCAGAAGACCGAGGCAACGGTCGAACTGGACGAGGAAGGAAGCATGGTGCCCAGCGTCCACACGTTCTGGTCGCCCTGCGGTCGGTGCCACGGATCCGGGACGGTGATCGTCGGATGAGGTTCGTCTTCGAGTGCGTCGAGTGCGGTGGGCACTACCTGCCGCCCGAGGAGATGGTGTACCCGGACGGGCCGGCCTCGCCGGTCTGGTGCACCGCCTGCCAGAGCGCCAAGCACGCGGCCGGTGTCCGGGAGGACCCGCTGCTCGCCCGGGTCGCCCTGGCCGCCGCCCGGGCCGCGCTGGCCGGGCGGGCCGCGGAGGCGGCCGAGCAGCCGGCCCGCGCCGACGTTCGCCCGTCCCGCCCGCCGCTGTCCCGCCGGGCCCGCTCCGGCCCGGGCGTGGTCCGAGGCAAGCTGAGCTGACGGCCCGTGGCCGGCGGGACCAGGGCATACGAACCGACGATGTGTCAGTTGCCGGGTACGGCAATGAACTTGTGCAGACCCGGAACGTGCTGGCACATTGTCCTCCCCTGCACGACAGTATTGGGGGACATGGCCATGCAGCCGACCGATCCTACCGATTCGACCCGGGCCGGCCAGACCGGCTCCTTCCCGTTCGTTCCGCCGCCTCCGCCCGGCGGGCCGCCGACACCGGCCCCGTTCGGGCCGCCGCCGCCCACCGCCCCGCCGCCGGCCTTCGCGAGCGGTCCCAGCGGCACCCCGACCACCACCCGCGTCGCGGTCACCAACCGCATCCTCTGGATCGGGCAGGCCGCGTACCCGCTGGCCAACGTGGCCCGGGTCGGCACCTCCCTGATCGTGCCCGGCCGGCGCCGCGCGCTCCTGCGGCTGCTCGCCTTCGCCCTGGTCGTCTTCCTGCCCGTGTTCGTGATCGCGCAGGCCGCCGACGGGTCGTCCTCCGACTCCGGGTCCGGCACGCTGGTCCTCGTCGCGGTGATCCTCGTGGCGGTCTACTTCCTGATCTTCACCTGGCCGGTGCTGCGCCGGCCCGACCTGTACGTGCTGGCCGTGGACACGGCCGGCCCGCCCACCGCGGTGCTGGCCTGGCTCACCGCGGAGCCGGCGTTCGAACTGCAGGCCACCATCACCCGCGCGATCGAGAACCCGCAGGCCGAGTTCCAGCAGGTCGTCCAGACCATCAGCGTGGACCTGCGGCAGTACCAGTTCGGCGACAGCGTCAACATCTACGGCGGCCAGGGAAACACGGGAGTCAGCAAGTGAACGACAACGAGCGTCCGAACGTCCAGTACGGCGACCGGGTCACCATGCACGGGGGCAGCAACAACATCGGCATCCAGCACAACAACGGCCCGGCCGCCGACCAGGCCCTGCCGCCGGAGGTCGCCGCGCTGTTCGCCCGGCTCGCCGCCGTGGTCACCGAGCTGGCCCGGGACGGCCGGCTGCACGAGGCGGACCGGCAGAGCCTCGCCGAGGCCCTGCCGGTGCTGACCAGCCCGGCCGCCGAGGAGCCGAGGAGCCGGCGCAACACCCTGCTGCTGCTGGCCGGTGTGGCCCAGAGCCTCGGCGAGGCGGCCACCCCGGCGCTGGGCCTGGCGAACCAGCTCCTGGCCCTGCTCAGCGGCTGACCGTGCGCTCGTCCACGTAGTGCAGGGGGAAGCCGGGAGCCGTGCTGAAGTGCGGTCGGTACGGGAAGGTGCCGTCGAAGGTCTCGTGGGCAGCGATCATGGTGTGGACCCGCTCCAAGTGGTAGCAAATTAAAACCGCAAGGCCGAGGCCAGGCCCTTGCGGTTTTATTACGCAACCACGCTGGTCGGGGCGGTTCCGCGAACGCTCTCAGAACAGCGCCTCCTGGGTGTCCGGCTCCGGTGGACGCAGTCGCTCGCGCAGGGTCAGACCCGTCGAACCGCGGCCGGCGACCGGGCCGAGCGTCCAGCCGGTGAGCAGTCGGGTGTCCAGCAGCAGCGGGCCGGAGCCGTCCGCCTGGTCGAGGAAGAGGTGCCGGCCCACCGGCGGCCGGAGCCGGCCCGCGACGACCGCGCCGTCGGCCAGCCCGACGATCTCCCGGTACGCCTCCGGGGCGCCGCCGGCCAGACCGTAGCGCTCGACGTGGTCGACCACCGGGCGGTCGGCGAGCAGTTCCACGGCGTGGCCGTCCAGCAGCCGGTGCGCCCGGGCGCGGGCCTCGGCGAGCACCGTGCGGCGGTACGGGGCGTCCCCGTGCGACCACCAGTGCTCGGTCTTGAGCCGGGACTTGTACCGCTCGCGGGCCAGGCCCGAGGCGGCGACGGTGAGTTCGGCGCGCCGGACCGCCGGCAGGGCGCCGCGCGCGGTGAACGCGTAGGCCAGCACGCCCTGTTCGAGCAGCCGGCTGTCGCCGCGCTGCTCGGCGGTGAGGCCGACCTTGAGCAGGCCCTCGCCGAACCAGGCGAGGTAGAGCAGGTAGGTGCGGCCGTCGTCGAGGATCTGGTCCCGGGCGAGGGCGAGGCCGCGGTCCACGCTCTGGCACGCCGGGCACTGGGTCGCCCCGCCGGCCGGATCGATCACCGCGTGGTGCGGGCAGGGCGTGCGCTCCGTCGCCCCCGCCAGCCAGGCCCCGACGCAGCGGCGCGGGCCGCCCAGCAGCCAGCCGACCTCCGCCCCCGGCGCCACCGCGCGCTCGTGCACCCGGGCGCCGCACGCGGCCCCGAGCAGGGCGCGGCCGTCCTGCCAGCTCAGGCCGGTGGAGATCCAGCCGGCGGGGCGGCCCTGGGGCTCCGGGTGCTGCGGGGGGATCGTCACGTCTCTCCTTGCCGTCGGTAGCCGTCGAGACTACCCGGTGCCACCGACAGGCCGGCCGCTCCCGCGGAGCCTCCGGGCCCTGGTGGGCGGGCGGCGGCCGGACCTCCGCTCGAACCCCGCTCGACGGACCCTCCAGTCGACGTGACCCCGTCAAAACGCACGGCTAGCGTCCTCGGCAGTGAATCCCCCACGAACGACCCCCTCGGGAAGGGAACAGCCATGCGCATTCTCCAGCGTGCCGCCGCCACCACCGGCGCTCTCGCCCTCGCCGCCTCGGGCCTGCTCCTGGCCGCCGGCCCGGCCTCGGCCACCACGACCGCGTTGAGCTGCAACGCGCCGTCCTACTTCACCGGCAGCGGCGGCCACGCGGGCGCCTCGATCCGCTGCGTCGGCTCGGCCTTCACCGGCCGGATCGTCTGTTACAAGCCGGGCTACGGCAACTACACCCACTACGGCAACCGCGTCGAGTCCGGCGGCACCTCGACCACCTGGTGCGACCTCGGGGCGACCATCCAGAAGGCCGACGCCGTCTCCTCCTGACCCCGCGGCAGCACGGCGCGGGAGACCGTGGGCCCGTCCGGCGACACACCGCCGGGCGGGCCCACGTCGGCTTTCCGTCGCCTCGGCCGCCACGCCTCCGGCGCCGTCGCCCCGCCCGAAAGCCCCGCAGGTCACCGGCGCTTGGCCCGGCGGGGTGTTCACGTTCTATTGTTGCGGGCGCGGTCGGCGGCGCAGCCGGGAGGCGGTGCCGCGGCGGCCGGTCGGCGCGAGGCGAATGGGGTGGACGGACGGTGTCGGGGCGGCGGAGCAGCGGGGTGCTGGCGATCTGGGCGGAGGCGCAGCGACAGCAGCAGCGCCGGGAGGAGGCCCGGTGGCGCGCCGAGGCGGCGGAACTGCGCCGCCGGGAGCGGGAGCAGCGCGAGACGCAGAAGGCGGCGGCCCGCGACGAGCGCGAGGCGCTGCGCGCCCACCAGCAGTCGCGGGAGGCGGAGGTGGCCCGGCGGACGGCCGAACTGGACGCCCGGGTCGAGGAGTTGAGGGGGCTGCTGGCCGCCGGGCTGGCCGCGCCGGCCTTCGGCCCGCAGGCCCTGCTGGCGCCGCCGGCGGTGCCGCCGTTCGATCCGGGTCCGCTGGGCGAGCCGGTGCCGATGCCGGACCAGTCCTCGGCCCGGTACTTCGTGCCGCCGCCGGACCCGGTCCAGGCCCGCAACCCGGGGGTGCGGCAGCAGTACGAGCAGTACCTGGCCCAGGCCCGGGCCCGGTTCGAGCAGGACTGGTACGCCGCCCGGGCCCGGGAGGCGGACCGGCAGCAGCGGCTCGCCGGGTACCACCAGGAGTACCTGGCCCGGGCCGAGCAGTCCCGCCGGCAGCAGGAGGAGCTGACCGCGCGGACCGAGGAGCTGCTGCGCCGGCTGCGGGCGGGTGAGCCGGAGGCGGTGCAGGAGTACTTCACCGCGGGCCTGTACGCCTCGGCGGCCTGGCCGGAGGGCTTCCCGCACCGGCTGGTGGCGGCGTTCGACGCCGGGAACCGCCAGTTGGTGGTGGACTGGGAGCTGCCCGGGCCGGACGTGGTGCCGGCCGCCGCGCGGGTACGGTACGTGAAGTCGGACGACCGCGAGGCCGAGGTGGCCCGCCCGGCGACGGAGCGCAAGGCGCTGTACCGGCAGGTGCTGGCGCAGTCGGCGCTGCGGGTGGCGGCGGAGCTGTTCCGGGCGGACCGGGACGGGCTGCTGGACTCGGTGGTGCTGAACGGTTTCGTCCTCGGCATCGACCCGGCGACCGGCCGGGAGGCCGAGCGCTTCCTGTCCACCCTGACCGCGACCCGGGCCGGCTTCGCCGGCCTGGCACTGGACCGGGTGGATCCGCTGGAGTGCTTCCAGGGCCTGGGCGGCCGCTTGTCGGCGCGCCCGGAGCGGCTGGACGAGGTGCGCCCGGACCGGCGGCCGGAGAGCGTCGGCGGGAGCCTGGCCGGGCACGGCGGCGAGGACGAGCCGGACCTGTTCGAGATGGACCCGCTGGAGTTCGAGGACCTGATCGCCGAGCTGTTCCGGCTGCGCGGCTTCCGGGTGATGACCACGGCCCGCAGCGGCGACGTCGGGGTGGACGTGGTGGCGGAGGACCTGGACCCGGTGACCGGCGGCAAGATCGTGATCCAGGCGAAGCGCTACAAGAAGACCGTCCCGCCGACGGCGGTGCGCGACCTGGAGTCCACCGTCCGCCACCACGGCGCGAACAAGGGCATCCTGGTCACCACCGCGGGCTTCGGCCGCGGCTCGTACAGCTACATCGAGGGCAAGCCACTGACGCTGGTGAGCGGTCCGGAGCTGGTCGTCCTGCTCGCCGAGCAGGGTCTGCGCGGCCGGCTCGGCGGCGGGTCCGGGGAGGCCGGGGCCGCCGCTGCCGCCGCGAACGGCGGTCCCGAGGGGGCGGGCGAGAGCGCCCTCACGGTGAGCTGGCAGAGCCGGACGGCCGGCGGGGACGCGGTGGAGCTGGACGTCACCGCCTTCCTGTGCGCGGGCGGCCGGGTGCTGAGCGACGAGCACTTCGTGTTCTTCAACAGCCCGCAGGATCCGGACGGTTCCGTCCGGCTGCATCCGACCCGCTCGGTGCCGGGCGAGCCGACCCGGGCGGCCCGGCTGGCGCTGGACCTGCGCCGGCTGCCGGCCGCCGTCGAGGAGGTGGTGGTCGCCGTGTCCACCGAGGAGGAGGAGCACCCGGCGCTGCCGCTCGGCTACGTGCACGGGCTGGCCCTCTCCGCCGCGTACGGGCCGGGCGCGGGCGGTCCGGCCGCCTGGGCGGGACCGACCGGCGGGGTGCCGGACACCGCGATGCTGCTCGGGGCGTTCCGCCGGGGCGCCGGCGGCTGGGAGTTCAGCCCGTCCGGGCGGGCGGTGACGAACGGTCTGGCCGGGCTGGCGGCGGCCTTCGGCGTGGCGGTCGAGTAGCCGGCCGGAACCAGCTCCCTCAGGGGCCGGCGTCATACCTGAGGAGGAGATCGCCCCCGCCACCCCGCCGGGTGGGCGGGGGCCGACCGTCCGCGCGGCATACACATCGCGTTCGAACAGCTTGGGATGATGTTACGGAGTTAAACATTCCGTTAATCCGTCCCAGGAGTCCACGTGACGTTCCCCGCAACCGCCGTCCGCACCGGCCTGGCGGCCGCCCGAGCCACCGGCCTGAACAAGGTCTACGGGGAGGGGGAGACCCGCGTCGTCGCCCTCGACAACGTCACCGTGACCTTCCCCCAGGGCGAGTTCACCGCCATCATGGGCCCGTCCGGCTCCGGCAAGTCCACCCTCATGCACTGCATGGCCGGCCTGGACACCGTCACCTCCGGCTCCTCCACCATCGGCGACACCGAGCTCGTCGGCCTCAAGGACAAGCAGCTCACCCAGCTGCGCCGCGACCACATCGGCTTCATCTTCCAGGCCTTCAACCTGCTCCCCACCCTGACCGCCCTGGAGAACGTCACCCTGCCGATGGACATCGCCGGCCGCAAGGTCGACAAGGCCTGGCTCGACCGCGTCGTCGACACCGTCGGCCTCTCCGGCCGCCTCAGCCACCGCCCCTCCCAGCTCTCCGGCGGCCAGCAGCAGCGCGTCGCCTGCGCCCGCGCCCTGACCGGCAAGCCCGACATCATCTTCGCCGACGAGCCCACCGGAAACCTCGACTCCCGCTCCGGCGCCGAGATCCTCTCCTTCCTGCGCAACTCGGTGCGCGAACTCGGCCAGACCGTCGTCATGGTCACCCACGACCCGGTCGCCGCCTCCTACGCCGACCGCGTCGTCTTCCTCGCCGACGGCCGCATCGTCGACGAACTCCACCACCCCACCGCCGACACCGTCCTGGACCGCATGCGCCGCTTCGACGCCAAGGGCCGCACCAGCTGAGGCCCCCGGCCCCCGAAACGCCACCCGTCCCCGAGTACCCCCAGGACTGACACCTCCCCATGTTCCGCACCGCACTGCGCAACGTGCTCGCCCACAAGGGCCGGCTGCTGATGACGGTACTGGCCGTCATGCTCGGCACCGCCTTCGTGGCCGGCACGCTGGTCTTCTCCGACACCGTCGGCAACGCGCTGAGGACCCAGAACTCCAAGAGCTACACCGACATCGCCGTCACCGTCAGCGACCGCGAGGCCCGCAACCTCGGCGACGACCACAGCGGCCGGCTCGCCGGCCCGACCCTCACCGAGGAGACCCGTACCAAGGTCGCCGCGGTGCCCGGCGCCGCCGAGGTCCGCGGCGTGGTCAGCGGCTTCGCCGGCATCGCCGACACCAAGGGCGCGCTGATCGGCAACGGCTTCTCCACCACCGGCACCAACTACGTGCCGGGCGCCGACGGCACCGACCCGCGCTACCCGCTGGTCGAGGGCCGCGGCCCGAAGGACGCCACCGAGATCGCGCTCGACCGCAAGACCGCCGACAAGGGCGGCTACAAGGTCGGCGACACCGTCCGGGTCGCGGTCAACGGCCCGGTGATGAAGCTCAAGCTCACCGGCACCCTGACCACCAACGACCCGCGCGTGGTGGCCGGCGGCTCGCTGGCCGCCTTCGACACCGCCACCGCCCAGCAGCTCTACCTGACCCCGGGCCGCTACGCCGAGCTGGACGTCAGGGCCAAGCCGGGCACCGACGACGACGCGCTGCTCGCCGCCGTCAAGCAGGCCGTCCCGCAGGGTGACTTCATCGAGGCCAGGACCGGGCGCGACCTCGCCGCCGCGCAGGACGAGATGATCAGGAAGGGCACCACTGTCCTGACCACCTTCCTCATGGGCTTCGCGGGCATCGCGCTGTTCGTCGGGATCTTCATCATCGCCAACACCTTCACCATGCTGGTCGCCCAGCGCACCAAGGAACTGGCCCTGCTTCGCGCCGTCGGCGCCACCCGCCGCCAGATCACCCGCTCGGTGCTGATCGAGGCCGTGCTGGTCGGTCTGACCGCCTCGGTGACCGGTCTGCTGGCGGGCATCGGCATCGCCGCCGGACTCAAGTCGCTGCTCAACGGCCCGATGGACGCCAACCTTCCGGACGGCCCGCTGATCGTCGCCCCCGGCACGGTGATCGCCGCGCTCGCGGTCGGCGTGCTGGTGACGGTGCTGGCCGCCTGGCTGCCCGCCCGCCGGGCCTCCCGGATCGCCCCGGTGGCGGCGATGAGCTCGGCCGAGCAGCCCGCCACCCAGAAGGGCCTGCGGGTCCGCAACGCCATCGGCCTGCTGTTCTCGCTGGCCGGCCTCGTCTCGCTGGCGGCCGGTGTGGCCGGCAAGGAGGTCAAGCTGGTCGGCCTCGGCGCCGGTGCGCTGCTGATCGGCGTGTTCGTGCTGACCCCGCTGCTGTCCCGGCCGCTGATCGCGCTGTTCGCCCCGCTGCTGCGCGCCGTGTACGGCGCACCGGGCAAGCTGGCCCAGGAGAACGCGATCCGCAACCCGCGCCGCACCGCCGCCACGGCCTCGGCGCTGACCATCGGCGTCACCCTGATCACCTCGCTGACCGTGATCGGCGCCTCGGTGAACCAGGCGGTGGACAAGGCCACCGCGACCGACCTCAAGGCCGACTACACGGTCGCGATGCAGAACTTCTCCTCGCTCTCCCCCGAGATCGCGGCCCAGATCGCCAAGGCGCCCGGCGTCAGCGTGGTGAGCGCCGAGCGCAGCATGTCCGTCAAGACCGGGCAGAACGGCGAGGACAGCGAGTGGATGACCGCGGTGGACGCCGCGACCATCGACCAGGTGGCCACCGTCAAGGTCAGGGAAGGCTCGGCGGACGCCCTCAAGCAGGGCAAGCTGCTGGTCAGTTCGGGCCGTGCCGAGAACGCCGGGTACAAGGTCGGCGACACCCTCGCCGTCACCTACCCGGACGGCGTCAAGGGCTCGCTGACCGTCGGCGGGATCCTGGAGGCCAACACCGCGCTGGCCTCGGTCGTCGCCCCGGAAGCCGTGGTCGGCCCGCACGCCCAGCCCGGCTCCGGCCTGGAGAAGGTCCTGGTCAAGGGCGCGAACGGCGCGACCGAGGAGCTGAAGCAGGCGCTGCGCGACGCGTCCGGCGGCAACCCGCTGATCGCGGTCAAGGGCGCGAAGGAGATCAAGGCGGAGAACCGCCAGATGATCACCGGAATCCTGAACATGATGTACGGCCTGCTCGGCATGTCCGTGGTCATCGCGGTGCTCGGCGTGGTCAACACCATGGCGATGTCGGTGTTCGAGCGCCGCCGGGAGATCGGCATGCTGCGGGCGATCGGCCTGGACCGGCTCGGCATCCGCCGGATGGTCCGGCTGGAGTCGCTGCTGATCGCGCTGTTCGGCGGGCTGGTGGGTGTCGGCCTCGGCATCCTGGTCGCCTGGGCGGGCGTGCGCACGCTGGCGGACAGCCTCAAGGACATCACCACCGTCGTCCCGCCGGTGCAGACCGTCGGCTTCCTGCTCGCGGCCGCCGTGATCGGTCTGCTGGCCGCGCTCTGGCCGGCCCACCGGGCGGCCAGGCTGGACATCCTGGACTCGATCAAGAGCCAGTAGCGGTCCGGAGGTACGGAAGCCCGGAGCCCCCGGGGCGGTTCTCGTCGAACC
>NZ_JBSHAP010000083.1:0-40876 GCF_053611565.1 Kitasatospora sp. NPDC054795 | reverse complement strand
ATCCCGGAGAAGAGGGACCAGAGCGCCAACCGGAAGAAGAAAGGCAGCCGGGGCGGCCGGCCTGTCAGCCACGACGCCGAGCTCTACAAGGAGCGGAACACCGTCGAGCGCCTTATCAACAAGCTGAAGGCCTGGCGAGGCATCGCGACCCGGTATGACAAGAGCCCGGAAAGCTACCTCGCAGGCCTCCACCTCCGTGGCGCGATGATCTGGATCAAGGACCTCACCCGAACCCATTGATCACGACCGAATACGTGCCCTAGAGGGCAGCCAGGCGGGGAAGGCGACAGCGCACCTCGTCAGCACCGTCGAAGTCGAAGTCCTCGCCCATGTCGAACTCCAGCGCCGAATCCAGGTCCCGCCCGGCCCAATGGCGCTTCCACGCCTCGTGAAAGGCATCAGCGTCACCCGTGAGGCGTTCGAACGCGCGGCTGGCCGCGTAGTTCACGTCCTCGTCGGAGATCACGTAGTCGTCGCCCCCGGGCGGCTTCGATCACTGCGGGGTGCTCGCGCGAGACCGCTCCCTCCCCGGACGGCACCTTCAGCCGAACCTCTGAACCGGTGGATCGTCGCCGCTGGGCCCGGCGGTGACTGTCAGGAACACTCCCGGCGCGCCGACGACGGCCGGCCCTTGGACGAGCGGCTCGCCAAAGCCGGCGGCCTGCCCGCACACCGGGTGTTCCGCCCGCCGGTGGACCTTCGTGACGATCGGGTGGTGGCCCGGCTGCTGGCCGGGGAGACCCTGGCCGACCGGCTCGCGGTCGCCCGGTACGCCGCCCGCGCGCGGCCGGGGTTCTCGGTCCAGGCCGTGCGGGCGGACCTCGTCCGCGGACTGCTGATGCGGGCCTGGCGGGTGGCCGAGGGCCGGGTGGACGAGGAGGCGTCCACCCGCGGGCTGGGGTCGGTGGTGCGGGCGGTGGACGCGGCCAGGGCCCTGGTGCCCAGCTCCCTCGATCCCACCAGCTCCGCCACGGCGACCAGGGTCCTCAGCGGTGGCGAGGAGGAGCTGGGGAACGCCCCACGGGGCCTGAGGGTGTTCGGCCGCCACCTTGGTGACCGGCCGTCGCCGACCTCGCGCCCGACTTCGTCTCCCTGGTGCCCGCGATCCCGAACCGGGGCCGCACACGGAGGTGAGCGGGCCCGGCTCCGGATGGTTCAGCCGAGGAAGGGATTGGGGCTGGCGGCGAGGCCGTCCGCGGTGAGGGTGTCGGCGAGGTGGGTGAGTTGGGGGTGGGTGGAGGCGACGGTGCGCAGGAGGTCGCGGACGCTGGGCGCGGGGTCGAGTCGGCGGCCGCGGCCGCTGGTGAGCAGCGGGCCGGCCTCGGGGCTGCTGTGGGGCGCGGCGGTGCGGCGGCGGGGGATGTAGTCCTCGACGGCGAGGGCGACGGGCGGGGGGAGTTCCTGGAACTCGGTGCCGCCGCCCTTGAGGGTGACGCGGGCGGTGGTGCGGTGCTGCTCGCGCGTGATGTCGGTGACGTCGAGGGCGACGGCCTGGTGGGCGCGCAGGCCGCGGCCGAGGACGAGGTAGCCGAGCGCGCGGGCGCGGTGGGGCATCAGCCCGTCGTACCGGTCGAGGGCGGAGACGTAGAGGGTGGACTCGGCGCGGGTCAGGGCGGGCCGGCCGGGGAGGTCGGCGACGGAGGGGCGCAGAGTCTTGGGGGCGGGGTTGACGATGCCGGGGTCGAACCGCTGGGCGTGCTGGTAGAAGCCGCGCAGCGCGCTCACGAGGAAGGCGCGGGTGCGGGCATTGTCCGCTCCCGCGGTCCAGTTCTTGACGTCGCGGCCGCCGGCGGTCCAGACCCGGGGACCGATGTAACCGATCCAGCGCATGACCTCGCGCGGGTAGTTCAGCTGGGCACTGTCACCGAGCGGGGTTGTCGTCAGCCAGTCGGCGAGTACCTGCTCGGGATCGAGGTGGAGGACTGGGAGCTCGTGCTCGGGGGTGGGCTCGCCGACTGGGGTGCGCATGGGACCAGGGTGTCACAGGCCTGTCGGAGGCGGGTCGTAGGTTGGCGGGATGGAGCTTGATGGCTTGGGGGGAGTTGGAGCCGGGGTGGTCGTGTGGCGTCCGGAGGCGAAGACTCGGTCCGGAAGCATCGGGTGGGAGGACCCTGGCACCGGCGAGTACACGCGGCGGTGGGAGGTGCCGTACCGCGAGCACTACACGGTCTGCCTCATGTGTCACTCGCGCTACGAGGCGGTGAAGGCGGGGATCACCGGGAGCGGGCGGAAGCAGGACAAGATCAGGAACACGGCGCACAAGCGGTGCCGGTTGTCGAGCATGAGGGTCGGCAGGTGGAGTTGGCCGGGGTTCAGGCGCATGCCCGGGATGGTGACAGAGTAGACGGGGGTGGTGCACTTGTCTCTTCGTGCCATCAGGATTGACTTTCTATAACAGCCCTAACGTCACCAACTACCTTGGCCAGCCTTCCGAACCGCCGTTTCCACGTGTACGTGAGGGGCGCGCGCGGCGCCGGCTGAGTGGGTGGCTGGGGTCTGTGGCTGTTATAGAAAGTCATTGCGGGGTGGTACGGGCGGCCCTGCGCCCGCTGGAAAAGTGTCCGACAGGCGGCTCTCCAACTCCTGCGTCAGCGGATCATCGACGCCCGCCCGGGCTACGAGGCCCACGACGACGTGGTCGAACGCGGCTTCGAGGAATCGAACCCGGGCCTTCAGGACAACCTGCTGACCGATCCTCCGACCACGGGCGTGGACGGCCTGTCCAACGACGCCGACGACCCGATCAGTCACAACTTCTCCCTCCCGGACGGCTCCTTCGTGGTCACCTACGGAACGAACCACGTGGCCACCCGGCAAGCGAGCTACTCCAGCGTCACCCTCAACGCCGGCGCCAAGGAAGCCGTGGCCGTCGCCGCGGTGAGCAACGTCGACATGCAGGGCAGCGCGAACGACTTCATCGCCGACCAGCCCGACGCGGACAAGCTCTACGCCTGGACCTTCAGCCGCGCCGGAGCCACCGGACCCTCCGGACCACACGTGACCGCGCTCCCATCCGCAGGGGCCGACTTCTGCGCCCAGTACGGGACCGACCGCCCCGTCGACATGGGCACCCTCCGCACCGTGGCCCGCGCCTACATGCAACCCGAAACCCTCACCCGCCCCGCCCTCTCCTCGCTCCTCCTGGACCGGCTGCTCATCTTCACCCCGAAGAAGTAAGTGCCGGTCCGATCCCGATGCACGAGAAGGGCCTCCTGGCAGCTCGAAGGGCGACGACGCCGACGGAGGATCCAGGAGGCCCTTTCGGCACGATCTCGGCATGCCCCTCGTCGCGCAGCAGACCGTAACGGCTCTCATGCGGGCGTGCGGTGCGAGCCGCTCTTCCATGGGACGAGGAACCGCAGGGCGGCTGCACCGAGACCGTCGCGCCGCCCCGGGAAGCCGGTCCCGCCGCCGGCCGGGGGCGGGTGTCCCCCGTGTCGCCACCCGAACCGTGCGGGCCGCCGAGTGCCCGCTCGTCCGGGCCTCGGCAGCCCTCGCCCGGATCGGTCAGACTGCCGGGGAGGGGACCTGCCGATCACTCCTGCCGATAGCGGCGATCCGCGTCGGATCCCCTCGCCCGAATGGCACCGTCGTGGGTACCGCGCGAGGCTGGTAGGAGCTCCGGGATCCGACGACGGACCACCGCCGACCACCGCCGACCACCGCCGGGAGGCCGGTCATGAACGCGCCCACCCCGCCCCTCGCACCCGTGGACGTCGCACGCGGTGCGGCGGACGCCCTCAGCGCCGGTGATCTGGACCGGTACAGCGAGCTGGTCCACGACGACGCCGTCTTCGACGTCATGCCCTTCGGGCAGCAGCACGGGCGAGTCGCGGTCCGCACGTTCTTCGAGGAACTCCGAGGCGCTCTGCCGGACCTCTCGTTCGCCGCGGAGGCGGTGACGGGGGACGATCGGCACGCAGCCGTCGAGTGGCGGATCCGTGGCACGTTCGACGGCAAGCCGTTCCAGGGCTTCAAACCGAACGGACGCACATTCGACATCCGGGGCATCGACTTCTTGGACATCGACGACGGTCGGATCCGGAAGGACCGGATAGCCTTCGACGGCGCGCAGTGGGCCCGGCAGCTCGGGCTGCTACCGCGCCGCGGCTCGGCAACCGAACGCGCGATGACGACCGCCTTCAATTCGAAGACGCAAGTCGTGGCGTGGTGGCGGGAGCGCAGGAGCGCGAGCCGGCACGACGGCCACCGCTAAGGCCGGACACGCCGCACGCCGCCGCGGCATCCTCGCTCGTGAGACCTTCAGCGGTCTCCACCCAGAACGCGCACTCCACGTGGGTTCGTGCATTCGCGTGGATCCGGCGCGCCGGATTCGTCACGCCGGACGAACGGACCGTACGGCAAACCTCCTAGGGTCGCCAGCAGCGACGCTAGGAGGCGAACCATGCGGACACTGTTGCGGGGCGGTCGCGTCATAGACCCGGCTACGGGCTTTGACGGCACGGCTGACGTGCTGATCTCCGACGGCGAGGTCATCGCCGTCGGACCAGGGCTGCCGGCATCCGACGACCAGGTCGAAATCGATGTCGGCGGGTACATCGTCGGGCCCGGGTTCATCGATCTGCACAGCCACGTGCACTCCATCGCGGGCCAGCGGCTGCAGGCGATGGACGGTGTCACGACGGCGCTCGATCTGGAAGCCGGGCTGATGCCCGTCGAACGGGCCTATGCCGAGGCGGCCGCGGCGGGACGCCCGCTTCACTACGGCTTCTCGGCTTCCTGGGGCTCGGCGCGGGCCAAGGTGCTCGCCGGTGTCGAGCCGGACGCGAACATCAACACCGGGCTTTCCGTGCTCGGCGATCCGGCCTGGCAGCGGTCCTCATCGCGGACCGAACTGGCCGCCTGGCTGTCCCTCGTGGAGGGTGAGCTGGCGGCGGGCGCGCTCGGCGTCGGTGTACTGCTCGGGTACGCCCCGGCCAGTGATCCGGCCGAGTTCCTGGCGTTGGCAAAGCTGGCCAAGCTGGCCGAGGCGCCCGTGTACACGCACGTTCGCGAGCTGGTCGAGATGGACCCGGCCACGCCGGTCGACGGGACGCAGGAGATTGCGATCGCCGCGGCCGAGACCGGTGCCGCGATGCATCACTGTCACGTCAACAGCACGTCCGGACGGCACGTCGACCGGGTGCTCGCCGCGCTGGAGTCGGCCCGTTCGGCCGGCTCGCGGGTGACGGTCGAGGCCTATCCCTACGGTGCGGGCAGCACCGGCATCGGCGCGGCGTTCCTTTCGCCCGAGCGGCTCAGGATGAAGGGTCTCGGCCCGACGCGCGTGCTGATGCTGGAGACCGGCGAGCGGATCGCCGACGAGGCCCGGCTGCTGCAGGTCCGCGCCGAGGACCCGGGTGCGCCGTGCATCCTCGAGTTCCTCGACGAGGAGAACCCGAAGGACCGGGACCTGCTGCACCGGACGCTCGCTTTCCCGGATTCGATCGTCGCGAGCGACGCCATGCCGGTGTACTGGCACGGCGGCGGCAACGAATCCACCGAATGGCCGCTGCCCCCTGGCGGTGTGACGCACCCGCGCACGGCGGGCACGTTCTCCAAGTCGCTGCGGTTGATGGTGCGCGAGGCCGGGGTCTGGACTTGGTTGGAGGCGTTCCGGCGCTGCTCCTACCTGCCCGCGCGGGTGCTTGATCAGGTCGCACCCGGCGCGCGGACCAAGGGCAGGCTGAATGTCGGCGCGGACGCGGACATCGTCGTCCTCGACCCCGCCACCATCACCGACACGGCCACGTACTTCGATTCGACCCGGACCGCGGTCGGCGTCCGGCACCTGTTCGTCGCGGGTACCCAGGTGGTCCGCGACGGGCGGCTGCTCACCGACGCGTACCCCGGCCGGCCGCTGCGGGGGGAACCACGCTAGTGGAATTCAGCTTGGAGGCTCTGCTCACCGACATCGAGACACTGGTGTGCTGCGAGTCCCCGTCATCCGACCTCGACGCGGTGGCGCGCAGCGCCGAGGTGCTCTCGGACCTCGGCAAGAAGTTGCTCGGCGTGGAGCCGGAGCGGATCGTCCTCGATGGCCGGACGCATCTGCGCTGGCGGTTCGGCGACGGCCCGGCGCGCGTGCTGCTGCTCGGCCACCACGACACGGTCTGGCCGGTGGGTTCCCTGGAAACGCACCCTTTCTCCGTGGCCGACGGGGTCTTGCGGGGGCCGGGCTGCTTCGACATGAAGGCGGGCGTCGTGATGGCGCTTCATGCGGCCGCTGCATTGCCGAGCCGGGCCGGATTGTCCATTTTGATCACTGGTGACGAGGAGCTGGGCTCGCCGTCGTCGCGAGGGCTGATCGAGGCGGAGGCCCGCGGCTGCGAGGCAGCGTTCGTGCTGGAGGCTTCGGCGGACGGCGGCGCGCTCAAGACCCGACGCAAAGGCGTTTCCCAGTACCGGATCGACGTGACCGGCCGCGCCGCGCACGCCGGTCTCGAACCGGACAAGGGGATCAACGCCGGGATCGAGATCGCCCACCAGGTGCTCGCGGTCGCCGCGCTCGCCGATCCGGAGCGCGGGACCAGCGTGGTGCCGACACTGCTGGCGGCCGGCACGACGACCAACACCGTGCCGGCGACGGCCGTGGTCGAGGTCGACGTGCGGGTGTGGGACGAGGACGAGCAGCTCCGCGTCGACCGGGCGGTGCGGGCACTGCAACCGGTGCTGGCGGGCGTACAGGTGCGGATCAGCGGCGGGGTCAACCGTCCACCGCTGGATGCTGCTTCTTCGGCCGCCTTGTTCGGGCTGGCGCGGGAACTGTCCGCGGAAACAGGGCTGCCGAAGTTGACCGAGGCGACCGTCGGCGGCGCTTCGGACGGCAACTACACCGCGGGGCTGGGAGTTCCGACTCTCGACGGTCTCGGAGCGGTCGGCGGCGGGGCACACGCGGATCACGAACATGTCCTGGTCGAAGAACTGCCCTGGCGGACCACATTGCTGTTCGCGCTGGTGGAAAACGTGTTGGCGAAGGGGGGTCCGTCGATTCCGAAGAATGCGGTGGACTCTTCTGGTCGATCCCGACGGCGACCCTCCGGGGCAGCCGAGAAAGGAGTATCCCGTGACGAGTCTTTCGATGAATCCACAACGGCCGGTCACACCGGAAACCCGTGCTGAGGCGGTCGCGACCGCGCGGGCGGCGGCCACCGCGTCAGGGGTCGAGGTGCGGGAGATCGACGAGATCGCCGAACTGGCCGCGGTCGGAGTGCTTTTCGAGAGGATCTGGCGGTCGGCGCCGGGCACTCGGCCGGTGACCACGGAGCTGCTGCGCGCGCTGTCGGCGGCGGGGAACTACGTGGCCGGCGCGTTTTCCGGCGGCGAGCTGCTCGGCGCGTGCGTCGGGTTTTTCGAAAGTCCCGGAAAGGGCAGTCTGCACAGTCACATAGCAGGAGTTGCCGGGGCCGGCGCAGGACGTGGAGTCGGGTATGCGCTGAAAATGCACCAGCGCGGCTGGGCATTGACGCAAGGTGTTTCGGCCGTCAAGTGGACGTTCGATCCGCTGGTGCGCCGCAATGCCTATTTCAACCTCGGCAAACTCGGCGCGCTGCCTGTGCAGTACCTGCCCGACTTCTACGGGCCGATGAAGGACGGCATCAACGGTTCGGGCGACACCGATCGGCTGATGGTGTCCTGGGACCTGGCCGGCACGGCAGTGCGGGCCGCCGCGTTCGGTGAGCCCGTCCGGACCGATACGAGGACCCTGCTCGACCGCGGCGCTGCTGTCGCGCTCCTGGTGGACGCCGACGGCGGCCCGGCGGCGGGCTCGGCGGATGCCCCGGTGGTGGTTGTCGCCGTCCCTGCCGACATCGAGGGCTTGCGCGGCACCGACCCCGGCAAAGCGGCTGCGTGGCGGGCCGCGCTACGCGAAACGCTCGGCGGACTGATGTCCTCCGGGGGCCGGGTGACCGGCTTCGACCGGGCCGGTTTTTACGTGATCTCCAAGGAGGAGCAGTGAAACTCAGCGGTGTGGAACTGCGCCGGGTGCAGATGCCACTCGTCGCCCCGTTCCGGACTTCGTTCGGCACCCAGTCCGTACGCGAGCTTCTGCTGCTGCGGGCGGTGACACCGACGAGCGAGGGCTGGGGCGAGTGCGTGACGATGCCCGGCCCGTTGTACTCGCCGGAGTACAACGACGGCGCCGAGCACGTGCTGCGCCAGTACCTCATCCCGGCGCTGCTGGCCGCGGAGGACGTCACGGCGGCGAAGGTGACGCCGCTGCTGGCCAAGTTCAAGGGCCACCGGATGGCGAAGGGCGCGCTGGAGATGGCGGTGCTCGACGCCGAACTCCGCGCGAGCGAGCGCTCCTTCGCGGCCGAGCTGGGGTCGGTGCGGGACACCGTGCCGTGCGGCGTCTCGGTCGGGATCATGAACACGATCCCGCAGTTGCTCGACGTGGTGGGCGGGTACCTGGACGACGGCTATGTGCGGATCAAGCTGAAGATCGAACCGGGCTGGGACGTCGAGCCGGTGCGCGCGGTCCGTGAACGCTTCGGCGACGACGTGTTGCTGCAGGTGGACGCCAACACCGCCTACACCCTGGGCGATGCGCCGCATCTGGCCCGCCTCGATCCGTTCGGCCTGTTGCTGATCGAGCAGCCACTGGAGGAGGAGGACATCCTCGGCCACGCCGAATTGGCGCGCCGGATCAAGACGCCCATATGCCTGGACGAATCGATCGTGTCGGCGCGCGCGGCGGCGGACGCGATCAGGCTCGGCGCGGTCCAGATCGTGAACATCAAGCCCGGTAGGGTCGGCGGTTACCTCGAAGCGCGACGGGTGCACGACGTGTGTGCGGCGCACGCGGTTCCGGTGTGGTGCGGCGGAATGATCGAAACCGGCCTCGGCCGGGCGGCGAACGTCGCGCTGGCCTCGCTGCCGGGCTTCACGCTTCCCGGGGACACCTCCGCGTCCGACCGGTTCTACCGGAGCGACATCACCGAGCCGTTCGTGCTGTCCGACGGGCACCTGCCGGTGCCGACCGGTCCGGGCCTCGGCGTGACGCCGATTCCGGAGCTGCTCGACGAGGTGACCACTGCGAAGGCGTGGATCGTTTCGTAACCCGGCACGAATTCCGGGGATAGATTGGCCCGATCGAACCATCCGGTTGGACCGTGGCTGGATCTACCCTCGGGGAGTGCTGACACCCGTGCCGAACAAGCCGCACACGAGTTTGGGACGCGTCCTCGAAGCCCTCGGGGACGTCCTCCTAGAGCCGGTCGCCGTCGGCCGGGACACCCGGCGTCTGCTCGGCGGCGTGGTGATCCACGATCCGCACGACGACACCGAGTTCCCGGCCAAGGCGGTCGTCCTCGGGGTCGGCCTGCGCGAAACCGACGAGATCGCGAAGCTGCTGCACACCGTCGGCGAACGCGGGGGCGCCGCGCTGGTCGTGCGGTCGCCGGTCCCCACGTCGAAGGAGCTGGTCCGGGCGGCCGACTCCACCGGGGTCGCGCTGCTCGGGCTGGCCGGCGGAGCGTCGTGGGCGCAGCTCGCCGCGATGCTCCGCACGTTGCTCGCCGAGGGCGACGTCGGCGATGTCTCCCCGCAGTCGCTCGGCGGGATGCCGTCCGGCGACTTGTTCGCGCTCGCCAACGCGGTCGCCGCACTGCTGGACGCGCCGGTCACCATCGAGGACCGCGACTCGCGCGTGCTCGCGTTCTCCGGCCGCCAGGACGAGGCCGATCCTTCCCGCGTCGAAACGATACTCGGCCGCCAGGTGCCCGAACGCTTCACCCGCCAGCTGGAGAAGGAAGGCGTTTTCGAACGCCTCTACCGGGACCACCGGCCGGTCTACGTCTACCCGGACGGCTACGACGAGAACATCGCGATGCCCAGGGTCGCGGTCGCGGTCCGAGCCGGCGACGAGATCCTCGGCTCGATCTGGGCCGCAGTCGACAGTGAGCTCAGCGAAGAACGCACCTCCGCACTGGTCGACGCCTCGAAGATCGTTGCGCTGCACATGCTTCGGCTGCGCGCAGGTGCCGATGTCGAGCGCCGGTTGCGGGCCGATCTGGTCAGCACCGCGCTCGAAGGAGGCTCCAGCGCGCCGGAAGCCATCGCACGCCTTGGACTACTGGGGCAGCCCACCGTCGTGCTCGCCATGGGACTCCATGAGGTCCCCGACGACGACCTCCGGCTCGTCGCGGAGCGCCAGCGAGTCGCCGACGCGTTCGCCATGCACCTCAGCGCCATCCAGCCCCGGTCGGCGGTAGCGCTGGTCGGCGATGTCGCGTACGGCATCGTCCCGGTGCCCGGGAACCAGGGCGACTGGCGAGAACGCTCGGCACGCGTCGCGTCGACCTTCCTGGAACGCACCGGCCGTGGGGCCGCCGCCGCGATCGGTGTCGGACCGCTCGCGCTCGACGGCTCGGGCCTGCGTGCGTCCCGCGACGGGGCCGACCGCGCGTTGCGCGTGTTGCTCACCAACGGCGGCACCAAGCGAATGATCACCGCCGAGGACGCGCACATCGAAGCGCTGCTGCTCGAACTGGCGGACCTCTCCGCGGCACGCGGGGATGTCGCGACCGGGCCGATCGCGCGGCTGCTGGCCTACGACACGAAGCACCAGTCGCAGCTCGTGCACACGCTGCGGTGCTGGCTCGACTCCTTCGGCGACATCGGCGTCGCGTCGACCGCCGCGTACGTGCACCCGAGCACATTCCGGTACCGGTTGCGCCGGGTCGCGGAGGTCGGCGCAATCGATCTCGACGACCCGGGAGACCGGTTCGCGGCGATGGTCCAACTGCACTTGCTGGCTCGGACGGGAAAAGCCCTCCCGGTTGAAGAGGCCTGACAGGGCCGGTTGCTCCAACCCTCCGAACGTTGCAGCTTCCTTCGCCAACCTGTGCCGGCGGTACCGGGCGGCCGCCGGTGGCCAAGTACCCCGACCCGGCCGGCCCGGTCGAAGCCCTGGCCAGCTGAACCCGACGCTCTCGTCGATGCGGAACTGCCGGACGTCCACGAGATCCGGGCACACGGGCCGGCCACACCGATTGCGCTCCGGGTTCCCCGACGGCGACCAGCGGTGAGGCCGGCGCGCTGCTTGCCGTGCGCAATGAGGTCGGCGTGGGCGAGTACCGGGACGGAGGCCAGTACTCGGTCGGCGTGTCCACCCGTGCCGAGGACGCCCGTTCCCGGTGACCGAGCGCCCCGCATTCATCGGTTTCGCCGTGGCGACGGCGGTGAAACCGCTGTGCACTGTCTGATTCGTCCGGGCGGAGGAACTTTCCCCGCGCTCTCCTCGGTCCGGACGAACAAGTGACGCGGGCCACCGACCTAGCATTCCGGAAACGTCGGACCATCCTCACGGGGACGGAAGGTGCACATGTCGAAAATTCATGAGATCCAGACTTGGCTCCAGGAGAACTTCGCCGCTCTGTTGGCCGAGCATCAGGTTCCTGGCGCCGCGATCGCGGTGCTCGCCGACGGCGAGGTGATCGACCACGCGGCGGGCGTCCTGAACAAGGCCACCGGGGTGGAGTCCACCGTGGACTCGCTGTTCCAGATCGGGTCGATCACCAAGGTGTGGACGACCACCCTGATCATGCAACTGGTCGACGAGGGCCGCCTCGACCTCGACCGGCCGGTGCGCGACTACCTGCCGGAGTTCGCGCTCGGCGACGAAACGGCCGCGGCCGCGATCACCGTCCGGCAGCTGACCTGTCACACGGCCGGCTTCGAGGGCGACGTCTTCACCGACACCGGGCGCGGCGCCGATGCGGTGGAGAAGCTCATCGCGACGCTGTCCGACGTGCCGCAGCTGTTTCCGCCGGGCGAGCGGTTCTCGTACAACAACGCCGGCTACTGCGTGCTCGGCCGCATCATCGAGGTGCTGCGCGGCAAGTGCTGGGACGACTGCGTGCGCGACCACCTCTTCGTGCCGCTCGGCCTGACCCACGCCGCGACTGGTCCTTACGACGCGATCCGCTACCGCGCCGCGGTCGGCCACATCGTCCCGAAGCCGGGCGAGGAGCCGGTGCCCGCGCCGATCTGGGCACTCACCCCCTCGAACGCCCCGGCCGGTTCGATGCTCGCGATGCGCCCGCGGGACCTTCTGGCCTTCGCCCGAATGCACCTGAACGACGGCAAGGCCGACGACGGCGGCCGGGTGCTGTCGCCGGAGTCGGTGGCCGTGATGCGCGAGGCGCAGGTGGAGGTGCCCACGCTCGGAATCATGGCCGGCCGCTGGGGTGTCGGTTGGATGCTCTTCGGTTGGGAGGGCGGCGAGGTGATCGGCCACGACGGCGGCACGATCGGCCAGTCGGCCTTCCTGCGCGTGGTGCCGGAGCGAAACGTCGCGGTCGCGTTGCTGACCAACGGCGGACAGCCGGTGCACGTCTACCACCAGGTCCTTGGAAGGCTGCTCGCCGAACTCGCCGACGTGAGGATCCCGCCACTGCCGCGGCCGAACCCCGCGGCCGCCCGGGCCGACCTGTCCCGGTACGTGGGCGAGTACTCGTCGATGGTCGCCGACAACGTCGTCACGGCGGAGGACGGCACGCTGTGGATCGAGCGCACCCCGAAGGGGATCTTCGCCGACCTCGGCGGTGCGCCCCCGGCGAAGCATGAACTGCTGCCCTACCTCGACGACACGTTCGTCGCCATCACCCCGGACTTCCCGGGTCTCTACCGGGCGCACGCGTTCGTCGGCGACGACTGCACCGGCCGTGCCCGGTTCCTCCACACCGGGCGCGCCGACCGACGCGTGTCCTGATGAGCGGGATCCGCGAACAGATCGAAGCCGTCTTCGCCGAAGCCGGCACGGAAGGGTTCCTGCACGCTCGCGAGGTCGGCGTGCCGGACGGACCAGACGTGTCCGTGGGCGGCGACGACCCGGTGGTGCTGGCGTCGGTGTTCAAGATACCGGTGGCCGTCGCCTACGCTCGCGAAGTCGTGGCGGGACGGCTCGACGAGACGGAGCGGACGCTGGTGACCGCGCGATACCGGATCGGCGGTATCGGCACCGCGGGCTGCGCCGACAACGTCGAGATGAGTTGGCGCGACCTTGCGCACTTCATGCTCACGATGAGCGACAACGCCGCGACCGACCTGGTGTTCCGCCGCGTGGGCCAGGAAGCGGTGGACCGGGTTCTGGCCGACCTCGGACTGGCCCGCACCCGGCTGATCGGTTGCTGCGAGGACCTGTTCGCATCCGTCGTGGCAGACCTCGGCGGGAACGCGGACTCCGACCTCGAAGCGCTGCTGGGCGAGGCCACGCCGGAGCAGATGCTGAAGCTCTCGTTGCGCGACCCGGAACGCACGACTTCCTCGACGCCGCGCGAGATGACTGCGCTGCTCGATGCGATCTGGACCGATCAGGCGGGCGAACCCGAAGCCTGCGAGCGGGTCCGCATGACCATGGCCCAGCAGGTCTGGCCGCACCGGCTGTCGTCCGGATTCCCGTCCGGAGTGCGGATCGCGGCGAAGACCGGGACGCTGCCCGGCGTCCGCAACGAAGCGGGAGTGGTGACCTCGGGGGACGGTCGCCGGTTCGCGGTCGCGGTGTTCACCCGCGCCCATTCCCTCGAGGACCGCCTTCCTGCGGTCGACGCGTCCATCGGAGCCGCTGCCCGGGTGGCAGTCGACCACCTCCACAGCAGAGTGTGAGTCACCGCAGCGGATGCGTGGCCAGATCGTGTGTCAAGGGACAGTGGGATCTGCCTCCGGCGCGAGTTCCGTGAAAGCCGCCCGCGGATCCTGCCGGTTGGCGATCATGTCGGGTGCCTGTTGCTGATCTTCTCGCCGTCCTGTTCCCTCAGTTCGCGCTGCTGAACGTCGAGTCGGTCAGAGCAATCGGCCCGTCGAACCCGTTCGCCGGGCGATACGCCAACTGCCTGACAAGGTCTGGCACCCGGCCCTCGAACAGGACGGCTCCCCGCGTGAAGGCGCCCAGGTCGCCGAGCTGACCGGCCTGGTCGATCTTCCGGGCCTGCCCGAGGGCACCCGGATCCTCGTCCACCGCGAACGCCCGCACCCCGGCGCCCAGCTGTCTCTATTCGATCCGGACGAGGGCATGCGCCACCAGGTCTTCCTCACCGACACCCCCTACGGCCAGGGCTCCCAGCAACTGCTGGAGGTCCGCCACCGCGCGCACGCCCGCGTCGAGGACCGCATCCGCTGCGGCAAGACCACCGGCTTCGGCCGGTTCCCCTCCTGCCACTTCCAGATCAACGCCGCCTGGCTGGAGCTCTCCCTGGCCGCCATCGACCTGCTCGCCTGGACCCAATCCCTACTACTGGACGGAGAGTTGGCCACCGCAGAACCGAAGAAGCTCCGCCACCGGCTGCTGCACGCCGCCGCATCACCCGCGGCGCCGCCGCCTGCACCTCCGGATCGCCGCCACCTGGCCCTGGCGCCACGACCTCGCGACTGCGTTCGCCCGGCTGCAGGCCCTGCCCCGGCCCGTCACCTGAACCAGGAAGCCGCCCCTGCCCGCCCGCGACCCGAGAATTTTTGGAGACACCGGCCACCGCATCGGGTCCTCGGCACGGCTCGCGACCGCACACGGCCGGCAACACCGCACCAACGCGATAAACCCAGTTCAGCCGAGCCCACCTGAAAAGCGGAGGCTAGAGCACCACGTCCGCCAGCCAGGCCGTGACCGTCCCGGTGATCAGTGCCAGCGTCTCGGCTGCCGGCACTGGCGTCGACTCGGGCACCGCGAAGACATGGTCCACCGCCGACACCTCGGTCAGCCGCCAGCCCGCCGGCAGCACGGGGAACTCCTCCGGCCCGCCGTACGGGTCCATCCCGCCCTGGACGACCAGCGTCGGCAGCCCGCTGCCGAGCAGTTCCGCAGCCCGCGAATCCTCCGGCCGGCCCGGCGGGTGCAGAGGGAAGGCCATCGCCAGCACGGCCACCGCGCCGCTCGCCGCACCGGTCCGGCAGGCCACCCTGGCCCCGGCGCTGCGCCCGCCCACCACCAGCGGCACGCCCTCGGCGGCCAGCCGCTCGGCAACAGGCACCCAGCCCGCGTCCAGCATCTCCGAAGCGGGTGCCTCCTTCTCGCCGGCCACCTTCCAGGGCTGCTCGACCAGAGCCACGGTGATCCCGTACGCGGGCAGTGCGGCGGCCAGCGCGGCCAAGTCCGGCGCCTCGATCCCGCGCCCGGTGCCGTGCCCGAGGCCAAGCACCGCGCGGGCCGGGCCGACCGACCGGTGCCAGCTGATCCGCGCATTGCCCACCGGCGTGGCCACCACGATCCGCTCGATCGCCGCCGCGCCGCCCGGCCCGCCCGCCGTCACGCCGGCCGCCTTGCCCGTCGTGCCGGTCGCCGTCAGGTTAGGGATGCCAGTCTCGTCTGCCACCCGATCATCGTAGATCGCGCCCAAGCCTGACCTGCTCGACGTCGCCTGGGGTGTTGGCCGGACCCGGGTACGTCCCAGAGGCGGGGTCGAGTCGGCCCCGATCGGTCAAGCTCACCTGGCAAACGGTCAAGCTCGCCTGGCAGCCTTCCTGCAGCTCGGAGCGACGCGTCGTCCGGACGCCCGTCACTGCTGCGGTGCGCCCTTGCGGCCGGGGACCGGTCGGTCCACAGTGTGTGGCATGTGGGCTCCGCCGCCCGTCGGCCGGAGTTCGACGCCGACCTCCGACCCGGTCGGCCGCGGGCCCGCGCACAGATCTCGCCAAGGTCGGGGATCAGTTCCCTCGCATCCCAGGAGCATCGATGTCCTCTTCGCGTTCGTCCGGGTTCCCCCGCGTTCTCGGGTCCGTCGCCGTCGCGCTGACGCTCGCCGCGTGGCCGGCGGCCGCCGGCGCCGAGCCCGCCACCCTCGTGTCCGTCACCTGCACCGGGCAGTCCACGATCACCTACTCCCCGCCGGTGACCGACACCCCGCAGCCGCTGCAGATCACCGCCGACGGCAAGCTCGGCTCCGAGGCTCCGCTGGGGACTTGTACGGCGATCGGCGCCACACTCACCGGCGCCTCGTACCACGAGCAGTTCCAGACTCCGGCCCAGTCCTGCAACTCCACGGTCGGCACCCAGAGCGGAACCCGGGTCTACACCTGGGACGACAGCGAGACCAGCACCTTCAGCTACACCACCGTTCTGGTCCGTGTGGGCGGCCAGAGCGCCTCACTTCGCAGCGGAACCATCACGTCCGGCCGCTTCAGCGGCCTCACCGCTCAGGAACTCACCATCGTCCCCGTCCTCGACCCCCTGCTCTGCGCCACCACCGGAGTCCCCTCGGCCACCTCGCAGACCACCTTGACGATCGGAATCTGACCGGCAGAAAGCAGGGCCACTCACCGCCGGCCACGAGTACGGCGTACGGACCTTGCCCAGCCGACGGCTACGGCCTGGTGCGAAGGTGACCGGGCAATGACATCCGTCCACGCCGTTCTCCAACCCTTGACACAAGGCGGGTACCCGCTACCCGCACAGTGACGGCGAGGCCGCTGCCGCAACGGCTCACGGTGCCCGGGGGCGAATTTCTGCGGGTCCGTCAGCGAGAGGGGCGGCGCCACGACTGCCCAGCGCTCACAGCGTCCCCGCCGCACGCATTCGCGTCGCAGCGCCGCCTGATCACCCCGGCGCGGGGTGTCCCACGCGTGGGACAGCACCGACCTGGTCCTGCCGGTGCGCGCAGTCGTCGACCTCAGGGGCCGGGTCAGCGAGCTCACCGACCTGATCGCCGAACGTCTCACCGGCGCCCACCAGGACGCCGGCGGCACCATGCTCCCGGCCGAGCTGGTCCGCGGGATCGTCACCGCCGCGGTCGCCGAAGTCCGCGCCCGCCCCGACGTCCCGGCCGTCGAGCTGGAGGCCGGCCCCGCCCCGGACGGCATCACCCCCGAGGCCTGGCGCCGCCACGTCAGTGCCGGCCGCGACCTGGTCGCCCAGGACCGCGCGGCCCGGCACCGGATCGGTGTCCTCGCCTTGGAGGTCTCCCCGGCCTACCTCTCCGACCGCCAGGCCGAGGACGTTCTCGCCCGCTTCGTCAACGACATCGGCATGAGTACCGAGAAGATCCTCGCCTGGCCGCGTGTGAGGAGATGCTTCTTCTGCTTCCGCATCTCGCAGGGGTGCGGGTCGGGTGCATGGATGTGCGGGACGGACGCGTGGTGATCGAGGCGTCGACGCTGGAGGACGTGCCGGTGTCGTGTCCGGGCTGCCGGACTGCGTCAGGTCGGGTGCACAGCAGGTATGGACGGCGCCTGGCCGACGCGCCGTGTGGCAGGCGGGGCGTGGTGATCGAACTGTCGGTGCGTCGGCTGTTCTGCGACAACGGGGACTGCCCGCGGGTCACCTTCGCCGAGCAGATTGAGGGGCTGACCTGCCGCTACGGCCGACGGACGCCGGACCTTCAGCGGGTGCTCGGCGCCCTCGGCGTCGTCCTGGCTGCTCGGCATCGTGATCAGCCGGATGACCGTCCTGCGCCTGGTCATGGCACTGCCGGACCCTGCCTGGGCGACCCCGCGCGTGCTCGGCATCGACGAGTTCGCCACCAGGAAGGGCCGCCGCTACGGCACCCTTCTGGTCGACTGCGAGACCCACCAGCCCCTTGACCTGCTGCCCGACCGCGACGCGGACAGTGTTGCGGCATGGCTGCGCGGGCACCCCGGCGTCGAGATCGTCTGCCGCGACCGCGCGCAGGTCTTCGCGGACGGCGCCCGCGCCGGCGCCCCGAACGCCCAGCACTGCGCGGACAAATGGCACGTCTGGTACAACCTCGGCGAGGCTGTTGAACGCCTCGTCTCCTGCCATCGCGCCCTGCTCCGCGACCTTGTCGAACCCGCGCCTGAGCCCGAGCCGCCGGGACCAAAGCCCGCATCGGCCGAGGCATTCGAGGCTGCCGCAGAGCCGTCCGAGCCCTACCCGCAGGGGAAGTTCCTCGACCGGCTCCGCGGTACTCACGCGGCCGTCCGCGCCCAGGTCTAGCAGGGCCTGAGCCTGCGCGAGATCGCCCGACGCCTCGGCCTCGGACGCAACACCGTTCGCGAGTACGCCCGCGCGGCCAGCCCGGAGGCGATGCTGCACGGCCAGTGGCAGAACCGGACCAGCAAGCTCGACGTCTTCAAGCCCTACCTCGACCAGCGCATAGCCGAAGGCTGCACGAACGTCTCCCGGCTCCACCGCGAGCTGCAGGAACGAGGGGCACGCTGCAGCTACAGCACGCTGCGTGACTACGTCCGGCCGCTACGGCCCGACCGACAGTCCCCGGGGAGCCCGCCGCCCATCGCCCGGCCGCCCTCTCCCCGCGAGGCCACCGGCTGGATCATGCGCCACCCCGACCACCTGCGTGAGGACGACCAGCAACAGCTCAAGACCCTGCTGGCCCGCTCACCCGAACTCACGGCCGCCGCAACCCACGTCCGCACCTTCGCCGGCATCATGTCCAACCGCGAAGGAGACCGGCTGGGGCACTGGATCGCCGACGTCTGCGCGGACGAACCATGCGGCCCGGCCGGCTTCGCCACCGGACTGCTCTCCGACCTCGACGCCGTCGTCTACGGCATGAGCACCGACTGGTCCTCCGGGTCCGGTCGAGGGCCGCGTCAACGACCTCAAGGCGCTCAAGCGCAGCATGTTCGGCCGAGCAAAGCCCCCGCTGCTGCGCAAACGGCTCCCCCTGATCGCCGCCAGCCGCCGACCACTGCGCGTGTGACCGAGCTTGCGGAAGGGGAAGGCTGCTGCGCCGGGTCAGCGGCGAGTCGGCTGGGAGCGCTCGATGCGGTCGAGGTCACCAGCGAGAAGGTCGCTGTGGCTGATGGTGAAGTCTCCGTTGAGCAGAGCATCTCCTTCGCCGTAGTGCTGGCCCACGACAGCGGTGGGCAGGAAGGAACGCAGGCTGTGGCGCATGTCCTCGGGGTAGTCAACGGGTTCGCCCCACTCGGAGGGAGCCTGGTCGGTAGAGAACAGGACCCAATGATCCACGGGGACGGCGGCGTCGAGGTCTGGGGCTGCTCCCGTGTGGCAGTCCAGCGCGGGCACGGTCAGCCGGTCGGGGTCGAGCGGCGGGTACCACAGCAGCAGGGGCTTGGCGCGCTGTGCGTCAGCGTTGTCGAAGCAGCAGAGGACGATGGTGTGGTCGGGGAAGTGGTCGGCGTAGAAACGCATGAGGTCCGGGTTGAGGTCCGGCCGCCGGTGTGACGGCACCTGCTGCAGTGCGGCGGGGACGGCGGTGGGGTCAGCGGCCAAGCACCATTCTCGCACCGGCGGGCCGCCGACCCGCCTCGGTGGGGACCGTGGACGTCGCCGGGCAGCTGACTCAACACCCAGAAGTCCCGCCGGGACAAGCTCACCGCCGAGCAGGTCGAGCAGCTGGAGGCCGTCGGGGCGGCCTGGTAGGCGAGCCGGTTCTGGGACATGACATGGTGTCCCGTGAAGGCATCAACCCACACCACCCCACCAGGAGGTCCTGCATGAGCAGCGGCGCAGCATCAACTGAGAACCCCGAGAGGCCGGAGCCCGACCCGGACGCCGGAATCCCCGCGGCCACCGCCCAGGACGACGTCAAGGCCCGGTTCCTCGCCGCGCTGGAGCGCAAGCACGGCACCAAGGGCGGGAGCACGACCGGCGGCCCGAACGGCGATTCGAAGATCCATGGCGCGCACGCCGCGGCGGGCGGCAAGCGCAACTTCCGCCGCAAGAGCGGCGGCTGACCGCGCTGGTGCGCACCGGAGCGGCCAGGCCCCGACTGAACGGGCAGAGCCGGGAGCTATCTCCGCGAGCGCGGGGCCGACTCCATCGCGGCGAACTGCCGCCCGGTGATGCGGGAGCTATCCCCGCGTGCGCGGGGCCGACCACCGCCCCAGAACCGGCAGGCCTCGTCCCCCGGAGCTATCCCCGCGTGCGCGGGGCCGACGTGAGGGATGCTGCCGGTGCCGCTCATGCGCTCGAGCTATCCCCGCGTGCGCGGGGCCGACTTCGGGGTGAGAAGGAGAGCGCCGACAAGCGGGGAGCTATCCCCGCGTGCGCGGGGCCGACCGGGATAGAGGGTGGTGGTGCCGGTGTACCGGGGAGCTATTCCCGCGTGCGCGGGGCCGACTGCGCTGCGGGCCCCGGGCAACAGCTCGTGCGGGAGCTATCCCCGCGTGCGCGGGGCCGACCACCGACGGGTTGACGCACCGTTCGAACATCAGGAGCTATCCCCGCGTGCGCGGGGCCGACTCGCCAAGGCCGTGCACGTCCGCGGCCGACTTGGAGCTATCCCCGCGTGCGCGGGGCCGACGGCCCCGACGCGTCCGAGGGTGACGCCCGCGCGGAGCTATCCCCGCGTGCGCGGGGCCGACTGGTCGGGTCGCTGAGGGGGGCGAGCCGGACGGGAGCTATCCCCGCGTGCGCGGGGCCGACGTCGGCCACCACTCCGGTCTGGCGGTCGCCCGGGAGCTATCCCCGCGTGCGCGGGGCCGACAGCGAAGGTCTCCGAGCATCCAAGTCGGGCGAGGAGCTATCCCCGCGTGCGCGGGGCCGACTAGCGGCGGAAGGAGCCCGCCGCCCCAGCTCAGGAGCTATCCCCGCGTGCGCGGGGCCGACACTTCCTGACCTGCTGCGATTCGGCTCAGAGCGCGCCAATCCATTCAGTTCGAATCCAGATCCCCGCGGGTGCCGGGCCGACGCCCCAGAGACTCTCTCTCCCAGCTACGCCCCAGCACGCTGGCTCTGAACCTTCAACAGCATCGTACGGGCTGTCCTCAGGCATGGGCGTAGGGGACGGTTTCGCCGGTGACCGCATCGGTCAGAGCCCGGGGCGGAGAGGCTGACGCAGGTCGACCTTCAGGTCGGCGATGCCGCCGCCCTCCTCGTCTCCCCGATCGGCCGCCTCGCCGCCGTCTCCGAAGTCCTCGGCCCACGCCGCCTTCTTGCACCGCCCGGCGGGTCCATAGTTCATAGGCCCAGGCCGCCCCGCCGTGGACGCCGGGTCGGCTGCGGGTTCTGTCCGGTGGCGGCGAGCCGGGCCGCTGAGCGTCTGAGGGTGATGCGGTCGGCGGCCTGGCGGTCGGGGGCAGAGGCGAGCCTGTGCTGGAGGTGCTGGGCGGCGAGGTCGGCTCCGAGCGCCGAAACCACATTGGCGAGGGCCCGCTCGGCGGCCGCGCTCGCCCGGCCGGCGGACCGGTACTCCTCGGCGAGTTCGGCGCGCCGGTCGGCGGGCAGCGGCCGGGCCGGCAGTCGGTTGTGCCCGGGGCCGGAGGCTCGCATCATCAGCCGCCGGGTTTCGGCCAGGCGTTCGGCGAGGACGGCGTGGTCCTCGGCGAGGTGCTGGAGGCGGGCGGAGATCTGGCGCAGGGCGTCGCACCACACCGGCAGGGCCGCGGCGATGTCGCAGGCCTGACGGGTGGGTCCCCCGTGGCCGTGGGACAGCCGCCAGGCCGGGTCGGCGTAGAGGAGCCGGCCCACCCGGTCGACCAGGGCGTGCGACTCCGCGGTGACGGCGGAGAGGGTGTTGTCGGGAGCGGAGCGCAGGGGGAACCAGCAGGCGCGTACGCGGCGCCAGGCGTGCTCGGCTGTTTCCCAGGCGGTGTCGGCGGCGTGGACGGAGGCGAGGTGGGCGGACACGGTGGCGGGAGCATGGGTGGCGGCGTGGGTGAACAGCAACTGGGTCAGCTGGTAGACGGCGAAGGCGTTGGAGGCTGCTGTGCCCATGGCGGAGGCGGTGTGCGCGTGGGAGTCGTCGCCTGCCTGTACGGCGCGCCAGCTGATGTCCGCGAGCCGGTCGGCCGAGGCGGCGGCGCCGGTACCGAGCTGTGCGGGGGTCTCCGCCGTGCGGGGCGGGTCGGGCTGCGGCAGCGCGCGGGGCCGTACGGTGTCGAGCGCCACGGCGCCGAGCCGGACGTCCGGGTCGGCGGCGAGCGCCCGGACCTCCTGCTGCACCACTCCCAGCTGGTCGACGACCCGGCCGAGGGCACCGATGCGCTCGGTGAAGGACGCGCTGGACGTGGCCGAACCAAGGCGGCCCACCAGGTCCGCGACCGTTCCGGCGAGAGCGAGGACCCTGACCAGGACGGCGGTGCGCAGCTGCGTGCTCTCCAGGGCGAGCCCGTGGCGGGTGAGGGGTCGGCCGTCGGGATCGGTGTGGGTGGCGAGCAGGTCCAGGCCGGTGCGCAGGGCCTGGACGGCATGGGGGACGTACCGGGGGGCCTGGAACGCTTGGAGGGCCGTGAGGGCCGGCGGCTTGCCGTAGGCGGCTCTGAGCTGTCGGGCGGCTTCGGCCAGGGCCACGTGCAGCCGGGCCCGGCGGGCACTGGCCGGTGCCGTCGCCGGGCCGGGGCCGGTGGGCGCCCGGTCGGGCAGGGTGTCCACCGGTTCCCAGGCGTACCGGGTCTCCACGGCGAGGAGGAGGTCCAGCAGGTCCGCGACCTGGTGGCCGACGGTCCGTCGGTAGAGTTCCGAGCTCCGCTCGATCGGCAGGTGGTCGGCGTCGGTGAGGCAGCTGCCCGCGAGGGCGACGAACTCGCCGAACTCGGCGCTCACCGGGCGGTCTGCGCCGGGCGGAGCGTGGTGCGCACCGTGGCGGCGGTGTGCCCGAGGAGGCGGACGGCAACCAGGGCGGTGTAGGCCTCGTCCGGCGTCGCTGCGGTGGCGGCCGCTGCCGAAAGCCGAAGCTCCGCCTGCTCCAGGAATTCGGCGAGCCGTCGGCCGTCGGCGAAGGTGAGGTCGGTTTCGGGGTCGTCGCCGTCGTCGGGCTCGGGCAGGAAGCCGCGCAGCTCGATGGCGTGGTTGAAGGTGCTGCAGGCGGCCAGCGTGTCGCCGCCGGTGTCGGTGGTGACGGCCAGGGCCCAGTACCCGGTCTGGTGGGCGAGGGACCAGGCCGCCGAGAGCGGGCCCTGGATGTCGGGCTCGGCGAGGCGGGCGGCGATGCGGTCGAACCAGGCGGTCGTCATGGTGGACTCCTTCGTCGGTCGTTGCCGTGGCGGTCAGGGTGGCGGGTCCGACCGTCCCCGGGGCCGGTGGTGCGGGTTCCTGTGGATAACCCGGGGGTTATGGACAGATCCGGTCACCCGGACGGGGGATCAGGTGACGATCCGGCGGACGGCGACGACCTGGTTGGGGCCGCTGCCGGCTGCTCTCCAGGCCTGATAGCTGCCCGTCCTGATCTGGAGGCCGGTGCGGGGGGCCTCCAGAAGGCGGCCGTCGCCGATGTAGAGGGCGACGTGGCCGGGGCGGCCCGGACCGCCGTCCGTTCCGGTGGTGAAGACGAGGTCGCCGGGCCGGACGCTGTCCGGGTCGACCGGTTGCCCTTCCTCGACCTGGGTGAACGTCGAGCGGCTCAGCCGGATCCCGGCACGGGCGTAGGCCTGCTGGACGAGGCTGGAGCAGTCGCACCGGTGGGAGGGGGCGGTGCCGAGCGGGTCGGTGCAGTCCCCGCCGAAGGTGTACCAGCCACCGCGTTGGGCGAGGGCCCAGTGGATGGCGGCGGCGGCCTGCGGGTGGGTGCCGGCTGGGACGTCCCATCCCGGTGGGAGGGCGGCGTCGGCGTCGGCCGGCGGTCCGGCGGGCGAGGGGGCGGTGAAGTCCGGGACCGCGGCAACGACGGCGGCGACGTACTGCTGGGTTTCCCGGTAGGGCGGGATGCCGTGCGCGGCTTGGACGGCGTGCCAGCCCGCGTTGTAGCCCGCGAGCGCGAGCTGCCACGGGTCGGCGGCGATGCCGGAGTCGCGGGCCTGGCGGATCAGCGAGCACATCATCCGTCCCTGGGCGTCGATCGCGTCGGCCGGATCGAACGGGCTGCTCACCCCGTTGCCGTCGGCGTCCCGGCCCCAGGTGCGCCACGTGTCCGGAACGAACTGGGCGATGCCCTGGGCGCCCGCCGGGCTCTGGGCGTTGGGGTCGAAGCCGCTCTCCCGGTGGAGCTGGGCGGCGAGCCTGGGGGACGTCAGGCCCTGGTCGCAGGCCCCGGCGGCGCGCTCGATCATCGGACCGTACGGCGCCGGGACGCTGCCCGGCCGAAGCGCGCTGCCGTACGGTCCGCGCCCCGGGGCGCTCGCTGCGGCGGGTACGTCGGTGGCGGCCGCCAGCAGCACCAGGGCGAGCAGTCCGGCGGGTGCGGCGACCGCGCCGCCCGCCAGCAGGATCGTCCGTTTGGGCACAGTCCAGGTCCCCCGATCGTGTGGCACCCGTCGGCGTGTCAGGTACGGACCGGCCGGGCAGGCCGGCGCGGTCGGTGGCGAACGTGTGCTTCGGGCGCTGCCTGCCGCACCGCCGGAGTCGGCCGACCTGCCGACCGGGCAGGTGCCCGGAGCGGCCGGACGCGAGGACTCGCGGACGGCGACGCCGCAGGTGGGCCGCTGCCTCGACGGCCGGCATCACCTCCGGCCGGCCGTCGAGACAGCGGAGACAGGGCCGCATTCCGGCCCCGGCCCCGAAGTCGGTGGTGTCGTACGGCACCGGCGCACCCCTGGTCACGATCCGCTCCAAGTCGATCGCCGAGTGTAAACAGAGCTGGTCGTCACTGTGCTAGACAGTGCGGCTACGGCCAGCGATGGCCATGAACTGGCATCGAACTGGCATCGCTGAACATCGGTCAGGTGGGAGGGAGGGAACATCGGTGGGCAGGTCCGCGCCCGTGGCCGGGCTGCACGTCGGCGCCCGGCTCGTCGTCCCGGTCCTGGGGGCGGCGGCCGGCAGCGGCCGGAGCACCGTGGCCCTGCTTGCCGCGGCCGGACTGGCCCGGCTCGCCTCGACGGTGGTGCTCGACAGCGCGTCGACCGCGTCGTCGCCGTGGCGCCGCTGGCCGCTGGCCGGCGGCGCCGGGCTCGTCTCCGTACCCGTCGACCGGCCACTAAGCACCGGTCAGGTCCGCGCCGCCGCCTCGTCCTGCCTCGACGGCCGGGTCCAGGTGCTCACCGACCGCAGGCCATGGTCGGAACCGCCGCTCGCCCTGCCCTCGGCGCCGTCGGCATGGCCGGCTCTGGCAGGAGCCGGCGGCTGGCAGGTGAGCGTGGTGGACACGGCGCTGACCGTCGCGGACGACCTCGGTGACGCCGGGGTCCACTCGCGCACCGCCCAGTGGATGCTGCTGGAGGGGGCGGTGCCGGTGATCTGCTCGCCGACGTCGCGGGAGGGCCTGGAGGCGGCCGCCGTCGCGATCGCCGCAGCCGAGGCCGCGTCCCTTCCGCTTCAGCGGTGCGTGCTGGTGCTGGTCGGCATGGCCGGCGGGATGCCGCGGCAGTGCCGGGCGGTCGCCACCATGCTCGTGCCCCGGGTCGGTGCGGTGGTGCGGGTGCCGCACTGCCCGGCCTGGCGGGCGCACGCCCTGCGGACCGACCGGCTCAGCCGCCGGTTCGAGGCGGCCGGCACCGGGCTCGCCGACACCCTGATCACCACGGCCGAGAGGTCCTGGGGCCCGCTGCGGGCCCCGGCCGGGACGGCCGCCACTTCGGAGGATCCCTCACATGACGACCTCTATGTCGCTGCTGGCAGCCCGGCTGACCACCTTGCCGCTCAATGACCCCACCACCGCCCCGAACGGGTCGTTCTACGACGTCGGGAAGGGCTTCAAGCCGGAGATCCCGTCCGGGGAGGTCGGCAGCGCGCTCACCACGATCGTCAACTGGACCATGGGCATCTGCCTGGTTCTCGTGGTGGCCGCGCTCTGCGCGTGCGCCGCGATGGACAGCTTCGGGTCCATGTCCGACCGACCCGAGATCAGTGCGCGGGGCAAGGCGGGTATGCCGAAGTGCTTCCGCGGGGCTGTGATCATCGGACTGGCGTGGCCGATCGTCTGGCTCGGCGCGAGCCTGAAGGGCTGACGAGTGGACTCCGTCGAGCTCCGCCGACGCCGGGCCCTGCGCACGCTCGTCACCGGGGCGGCCTTGGCGGCGGCCGCCGCCGCGGGCGCGGTCGCGGTCCTGATCTGGCAGGCCGATCCCGAACCCCGGGCCGGCACTGCCGCGCCCGCCAGCGCCTCGGCCGCCGCCGCGCCGCCGTCCGCGAGCCCGTCCACGGTGGTGCAGGCGGTGCCGCTGCCCGCGCCCGCCCGGGTCGAGAAGGGCATCCCGATCGGCTACCCCCACACCATGGCCGGTGCCGTGTCCGCGGCCGCCCACTACACCGAGGCCCGTGACCTGCTGAGCCCTGACGCGGTGCCCGGGCAGATGAGGGTGATGGCCGGCCAGGACGACGAGAACTTCTTCAAACTGACCTCGCTGGCGATCGCGGACGCCCGGGACTGGCGGCGCCTGCTCGGTCTTCCCGCGGCCGGGGGCAGCACCGGCTCGGACTTCATCGCCCTCCAAGTCCGCGCCTACCAGGCCACTGCCGTGAGCGCGGACGCCGTCGACGTGTGGCTGCTGACCACCCAGACCCCCACGGTCGGCGGAGTCCAGCACGGCACCGGCGTCTTCGCCATCGCCGCCCCTGTCGTGTGGGACGAAGGCGACTGGCACCTGACCGAGAAGAAGATCACGCAATCCCCGGTCGTCGAGGATCCGGGTACCGCGCAGGCCGACGCTGCCGGCTGGAGGCCCGTTGCCTACCAGCACTAGCGTGCGGCGCGCAATGCTGGTCCTGGTGCTCGTCCTGGCCGCGCTGACCGGGCCCACCGCCGCGTTCGCCGCCGCGCCCCCGCCGGTTCCCGTCCCGGGCGCCACCACCGGAACGCCCTGCCCCGCGCACACCCGGCCCGTCGGGCAGCCCGAGAAACCGACCGCCACCGGTCTGCAACCGAAGCCCCCGGCCGAGCAGATGGACGCGCGCGGCGGCTGCGTACCGCTCGACGAGGACGGCTGCCAGGCCCTCGGGCTGAGGGATGACCCGCTCACCACCTGCGTGTACGCCACCTTCAAGCACAAGTACTGCGACGCCGATCTCCTGCCCCTGCCCGGGATGGAGGTCTACTGCGAGAACGCCGACAAGGAGATGGCCGCGTGGTGCCAGCAGCACACCAACAGCACCCACTGCATGGTCGGCGCCAAGCACAGCCTCGCCGCAGCCCTGAAGAACCCCGGTGCCGCGATCGCCGACGAGGGGACCAGCCGCCTCGCGCGCACCTTCGCCAGTGCGGCGAAGTGGGTGCTCGGGGAGATGGCCAAGACGGTGCTGGAGGGGTCCGTCGTGGACCTGGACGCGGACGGCATCTCGGACACCCTCGCCCTGATGCTCCAGCTGTCCGCCGTCATCGCCACGATCCTGCTGTGCGTGGAGGTCACCCGCACCTGCGTCTCGCACGAGGGCAAGGGGATCGCCACGGCGGTCACGGGCCTGGTCGAGTGGGGGCTGAGCTGCGCGGCCATGTACACCGTCACCCAGACCCTGATCTGGGCCGCCGACGACGTCTCCAACTGGATGATCCGCTCCTCCGGCCTGACCACCGACCAGTTCGTCGCCCGTATCAGCGGCCTGTTCGCCGGGATGGACACCGTCTCCGAAGTCGGTTGGCTGCTGGTGCTGGGCGTCGTCGGTTGCCTGGTCGCCGGGCTGATGTGGATCGAGTTCATCTTCCGGCATGACGCCCTCGACCTCCTTGTCGTGGCGTTCCCGGTGTCGGCGGCCGGGGCGATCAGCGAGTTCACCCGGCAGTGGGCGTCGACCGCCCGCAAGGCCGTGTACTCGATCGTCATGATCAAGCCGGTCGTCGTGATCACCTTGCTGATCGGGCAGGGCATGGTCGGCGCGGCCACCACCGTCACGGGCGTCGTCGGGGGCCTGCTGGTCGTCGGCGTCGGTGCCGTCGCCTGGCCGGTGACCGCCCGCTTCATGCCGTTCGCCGGCGGGGGTTCCAGCGGCGGGTCGGTCGCGAGCGGCATCATCGGCGCGGTCGGCGGCACCGCGGCCTCGGCGATCTGGGGCCGCGGCGGCGGGGTTCCGTCCGGGAGCGGCGCGGCGCCGCCGGGGCCGGCGCTGGCCAGGGCGGTGGAGTCGGACGACGCCGACCGGCGCAGGGCGGACGACGGACGACGCTCCTCGGCGGGCCGCGCGGTGATGGCCGGGCTGATGGCCGCCCAGGGCGTGAAGGCGGGCACCGAGCTGGCCTCCGGCGGTCTGGACGCGATGGCCGCGCACGCCGGGCTCGGCTCCGGGCGCGACATGGGCGGTTCCGTCAACCTCCCGCCCAGCCGTTCCGGCGAGGCCTCCGCGCCGGCCGGGTCGCCGGGCACCGCAAGGGCCCCGGCCGCTGCCGCGCCCCGTCCGGCCCCCGCTGCCCGGTCCTCGACCGCACACTCCGGCGCGGCTGCGGCGCAGCCCGTTCCGGCTCCCGGTACGCCGCGCACGGCCCCGGTGCGCCCGGCGGGCGCACCCGCGCCGCCGGCTGCCCCACAGCCGGTCGCGACGGACGTCCCGGCGGCCGCCGCCCACCCGACCCCGGCACCGGTCCCGCCCCTGCCGGCCGACCCGCCATCAGGAGGTGAGGGGCCGTGACGTCCCCCGAGGAGCCGGCGACGTACGGCGGCTGGCAGCGCGAGCGCAGCCCGTACCTGGGCGAGCTGAGCCTGAGCGGACTGGTGACGGTCGCCGGCGCGGGCCTGGTCGCGATGCTGCCGGTCTACACCCACGCCTGGGCGGGCGAGATCGTCGCCGTGCCGATCGCGCTGCTGCTGCTCGCGGCGGTCTACCTGCGGGTGTACGGCCTGACCGCGGCGGAGTGGGCGGTACTCACGGTCCGATTCCAGATTGCTGTCGTCAGGAGGCAGACGATGTTCTTCAGCGGCGTGTTCGCGCCCCGGCGAGCCGACGGGTCGCGGCGCACGGACCTGCCCGGCGTGCTGGCCCGCCTGGAGTTCCTGACGGTGCCCACCGGGGCCGGCCGGGAGATCGGCGTCGTCCACGACCCGCTGCAGGGCCACTACTCGGCGATCATGGAGGTGCGCTACCCCGGGATCGCGCTCGCCGACACGGCCCGGGTGAACGCCCGGGTCTCCGGCTGGGGCGGTTTCCTCCGGGGGCACTGCGTCGAGGGTGGGCCGATCGTGCGGATCTCGGTCACCGACCGGTCCGCTCCCGAGGACGGCACCGCGCTGATGGCGTGGACGACCGGCCACCTCGACCGGGGTGCGCCCGCCGCAGCCCACGACCTGGTCACCGCTCTCGCCGCCGAGGCGGCGCCCGCGGCGTCCACCCGCCGCACCTACCTGACCGTCACCCTGGCCGCGTCCCGGGTCCGCCAGGACATCAGGAGCTCGGGCGGCGGCACCCTGGGGGCGACGGCCGTCCTGGTGCGCGAGCTGCTCGCGATGCAGGGTGCGATCGCCGCCGCCGACCTCCAGGTCGTCGCCACGCTGACCGTCGGCCAGATCGTCGAGGTGATCCGCACCGCCTACGACCCGGGCGAGGTGCCCGTGCTCGCCGCCCATGCGGCGGCCGCCTGCGCACCCGGGTGGGCGGGCACACCGCCGGGGGTGGAGGAGTCGGCCGCCGGCCCCGCCGCGGCCGAGCAGCACTGGAGCCGCTACCGGCACGACAGCGGCGTGTCGGCGAGCTTCGAGGTCTACGGCTGGCCCGAGGGCCGGGTGTACGCGAGCGTGCTGACTCCGCTGATGAGCCCCTCCGGCAATGCCCGGCGGAGTGTCTCGCTCACCTACGAGTGCCTCGGTGCCCGCACCGCCCGGGCCACGCTGAGCCGCGAGCGCACCAAGGCCGACGTCAAGCGCCGGGTGCGCGCACGGGGTGGGCGGATCGAGTCCCTGGACGAGCGCAAGGCGCTGGTCGACACCCAGGACCAGGACCACGCCCGCACGGCGGGCCACGGCATCGCGCGCTTCAGCGGCGTGGTCACCGTGACGGTCGACGAGCCCGACGAGCTGCCGCTGGCGACCGCCCGGCTGAAGCGCGACGCGTACACCTCCGGCCTGCGCCTGCGCGAGCTCTACGCCGCGCAGGACTCGGGTTTCGCGGCGACGCTGCCGCTCGGGCTGGGTCTGCCGGTCAAGCGGCGGGCGGTGATCTGATGGGTCGCCTGAGCGACTGGATGCGCCGCGGGGACACCGATCTGAGCTCGATCGGCCTGCCGGACGTCCTGACGACCGGGCCGGCGCCGGTTCCCGCCCAGCGCGGACGGCGGGCACCACGGCGCCCGGCCGCCGCACCGCCGACGCCGCTCCTGGGGTGGCCCGGCCCCCATGCCGGAAGGGCCGTACGGGTCGCGGCCCCCGAGGTCCACCGCTGCGACACCCACAACGTCTCCGGCCTCTACCCCTTCGGGGGCGGCTCGGCCCTGCCTCCGGTCGGCGCCTACATCGGCCACGACGTCCTGACCGGCCGGCAGTTCTCCATGCACCCGGGCGCATGGGTCCAGCACAAGATCGTCTCCAACCCCGCCGTCCTGGTCACCGGCACCATGGGAGCCGGGAAGAGCGCGCTCATCAAGGCCCTGTCCACACGGCTGGCGGCGTTCGGCGTGAAGGTCCTGATCGCCGGTGACGTGAAGGGCGAGTACGGGCGGGTGTGCCGCTGGCTGGGGTGCGAGCCGCTGGAGCTCGGCCCCGGCCTGCCCGGGCGCGTCAACCCCTTGGACGCCGGCTCGCTCGGCGACGGCCTGGAGCGCGTCACCGACCCGGTGGAGTGGCGCGAGCGCCTCACGGAGATCCACCGGCGCCGCCTGAGTCTGCTGTGCACGCTGCTGGAGCTGCAGATGCGCCGCCCGCTGACGCCGGAGGAGACGGAGGCGATCTCCGCCGCGATCAAGGAGGTCACCGGCCAGCTGAGGGGCACCACCGTCCTGGCCACCCCGACGCTGCGCGCCGTGCACGCCGCCCTGCGCGACCCGAGCACCGAGATGGCGCGCGAGCTGCGGATCCGGGGCGAGGACATCCAGGCCACCCGGGAGGCGACCAGGGCGTCCCGGGCCGCGCTGGCCACCATGCTCGACGGGCACGTCGGTGACCTGTTCAGCACCGCGGAGTCCTCCCCCAGCCGCATCGACTGGTCGGCGCCGATGGTCAGCATCGACATCTCCCGCACCCGCGCCTACGGCGACGAGACCGTCGCCATGATCATGATGTGCATCTCCAGCTGGACCCAGGCCGCGATCGACCAACCCGACGGGCCCCAACGCCTGGTCGTCAGGGACGAGCTGTGGCGGGCGCTCCAGGTCGGCGGCGCCACGGTGATCCGCAAGCTGGACAGCGACCTGCGCCTGCACCGGGCCGACGGCGTCTTCGACCTCGCCGCCACCCACAGGTTGAGCGACTTCGAGGCGGTCGGCGCGGCCGGGAGCGAGGCGGCGATGATCGCCCAGCACATGGTCTCCTCGTTCGACACGAAGATCACGATGGCTCAGGACGCCAAGGCCCTGGGGCCGATCCGGGACGCGGTCGGTCTCACCGACCCGCAGGTGGAGCTCATCTCCGGCTGGGGCCGCGCGCACGCCGGCCGGGGCCTGTGGATGCCCGGCCGCTCCGGCGCCTTCCCGGTCCAGCTCCACCTCACCGAGAAGGAGAAGGAGCTGTACCACACGGACGAGCGGATGGCCCTGTGACGAGCGACCAGCGCTCCGAGCCGACCTGGGCCGCGACCGTGCTCGGCGCCGCGGTGCTGTGGCTGCTGGCCTCCGGCCTGATCGCCGCCCGGGCCGCCGCCCTGCTCACCGGGACCTCCTGCCGCCTGCTCGGCGGCGCCGGCCTCGCCGCCGTCACCTGGCCGCTGCGCGGCCCGGCCGCGGCCTTCGCCCCGGCACCGCCGAGCTGGCTGTGGTGGCCGCTGCTGATGCTGATCTGGGCCGGCCCGGTCGCGGGCGGGACGTGGCTGTGGATGCGCCGCGGCACCGACCCCGGCGCGGACGGCGCCCGCTGGGGCGGCCGGGCCACCGAACGCCGGCTCCAGGTGCCCGAGGAGCCCGACCGGCGTCGCAACCGCATGGCCTTCGGCCGCAGCAGGGCCCGCCGGAACTGGATCCTCGCCGCCAAGGAGAACATCTCCGCGACCGTGTTCGGCCTGCCGGGCAGCAGCAAGACCACCGGGCTGGTGCTGCCGATCGCCGCCGAGTGGTACGGCCCCTGCGTGATGACCACCGTCAAGGCGGCCGACCTCGACGTGGTGTACGCGCGGCGGGCGGCCCTGGGCCCGGTGCACGTCGTCGCCCCGGCCGGCCTGCCCGACCGCCCCACCGCCCGCTGGTCCCCGGTCGACTACTGCGCCGACGCCAAGGCCGCTGACCGGATGGCCGGCTGGCTGGCCGACGCCGCCTCCACCGCCGGCGATCCGCGGTCCGGCCCCTGGGTCGACCAGGCCAAGGCCGTCGTCAAGGGCGTGCTGCTGGCCGCCAACCTCGCCGGCGGGGACATCACCACGTTCCGGCGCTGGCTCGCGCTCGCCGAGGACGCCGCGGACGAGGTCCGCGAGATCCTGGTCGACGGCGGCCACCCGGACGTCGCGGACGACTACGCCGCCGCGTTCGCGCTGCACCCCGACGGCGTCGGGAGCATCAAGTTCACCCTGAGCGTGATCACCAAGGTCTACGCGGACGAGGAGGTCCGGGCCACCGCCGCGGCCAGCGACTTCACCGCCGAGGAGGTCCTCGACCGGTGCGGCACCGTCTGCCTGATCGCCAGCGAGGCCGACGGCGAGCGGTTCGCGCCGCTGCTGACCGCCATCACCGCGAGCATCGTGCACGCCGCCCAGGCCCGCTACCAGCGCACCGGCCGCCCCCTCGACCCCGCGCTCGGCCTCGTCATCGACGAGGCCGGCAACTGCTTCCGCTACAAGGCCCTGCCGAGACTGCTGACCGTCGGACGCGGCATCGGCATCACCGTGCTGACCGTGTGGCACGACCTCAGCCAGCTGATCGGCGTGCTCGGCCGGGAGGCCGCCAACACCGTCATGAACGCCTCCGGCCTGCGCATGCTGCTGCCCGGCAACGCCGACCCCGAGACGCTGAAGGCCTTCACCAACCTGCTCGGCCGGGCCCTGGTGACGAGGACGTCGACCAGCAGGGGAGGCGGCGGCAGCTCCACCTCCGAGCAGCTGGTCGAGACCGACCTCGCGCCCACCCACGTGCTGCGGGAACTGCCCGACTTCACCGCCATCGCCGTCTACGGCAACCAGCGCCCGGTGCGGGTGAGGCTCCGCCGCACCTACGCCGACCCGGACCTGATTGGGCTCCTGGCCGGGAAACCCGAGCCGACGGCTGCGGCGGGCCCCGCGCCGGTGGTGGTCCCGCCGGGGCCGCAGCATTCACCCACGACACCCCCGGTCCCGCTGACCAAGTCCTGAGGAGAGCACCCCGTGTCCGAGACCTGCACCGACCTGACCGACGACGGCCTGGACCCGGCCGATCCGTGGACGGACGTCCCCGAGCCCGACCCCGCGCCCGTGCCGCGGATCGTCCTGCGCGACATGGAGCCGGAGGAACGGCGCTCCCGGCTGGAGGAGCTCGGGCACTGGCTGCGCTGGCTGGTGGAGGTCAACCCGGAGGCCCGGGCTTCGGTACCGCCCTGCTGGCACCGGCACGAGGACGTCATCGAGGTCCTCCTCGCGCTGCAGATCGGATGGGTCCGCTCCTACACCTGCCCCAGCCCGGGCCGCGACACCGCCGAGGCGGACTGGCTGATCACGGCGAACAACCTCCTCCCGACCACCCGCCGCGCGAAGTGCGCCAACGGGCACGCCGACCCGGCCAGCCGGCCCTGGGGCGGGCCGGACGAGGAGACCCTGCGCCGATGGCTGGAGGAGCCCGGCGGCCTCGGCACCCGAGAGCGCGAGCACCCCAGCCCGGCCCTGGCCGCCGAACTGAGCACCGAGGAACCGCCGCTGTAGTACGCCGGTCCGACGACACCCCGCCCACCCGCCGAGGCCCGGTGGACACCGCCCGACCCCGAGGAGGACCTGATGCCACCCGAACCCGCCGAACCCGACACGGGAGCACGGGACCGGCTCACGCCGGAGGACGCTGCGGCCGGCGGCCCCACCCCACCGTCCACGACCGGCGGGACCGTCCGGGAGGCGGCGGCGGCCGGCACGGCCGACGGCGCGGAGCCGTCCTACAGCGTCTTCGGCGACCCGGCGTACGGGATCGTCGAGTCCCGGCGGGTCGGCGAGAGCACCTACGTGCGCGCCTACCGGCGCGGAACCGAGGAGGAGTCCCTCTGGGTCCACCGGGGCGGGGAGTCCGAGGAGCTCATGACCAGCGGCGGGGCGTTCCGGCCCCATGACGCCTACCGCGCGATGACCGGACCGAACGCCCCGACCTCGCTCTACGAACAGCTCGTCGAGGAAGACGACCTCTGGATCGTCCAGGTCCGCGACCACGAGAGGTGGGAACGCGAGCGCGAGCGGGCCGAGGACGAGGCGGCCCTGCATGGCCTGAACGCGGGGCCAGGCGACGGCGACGACATGACCCAGGCCGAGGGCGACAGCACGACCCGGGCCGCGACCGACGGGGGCGCCGCCGCGAAGTCCCTTTCCACCGGCGACGGTTGGATGTCCGACGCGCTGGCGCTCACCGCCGACATGCCGCAGGAGCAGGCCGCGCTCCTGCGGGAGCGCCTCGGTGTGCTGACCGCCACCCTGCGGGACGACCGGCACGAGCCCGCCCCGGGCGACGCGGCTCAGGCCGGGCTCCCGCCCGAGCAGGCCCTCGCCGAACTCACCTCCGCCATCGAGACCGTACGGGCCCGCGCGGAATGGTGGCTGGCGCTGCCGCAGTGGGCACAGGTCCAGTCGGTCCAGGCGGCCGCCGTCGGGGCCTGGTCCGCCGTCACGGAGGCCGTCGGGCAGCAGACCGTGCTCGCCGACGGCGAGTACCGGGCCACCCGGCTCCTGCGGGGGATCTGCGCCGCGGCCTGCCGGTCGGTCGCCCGCCACGCGGCCGACCTCGCCCACGACCTCACCACCCGCGGCTACGGCGGCACGCCCGCCTGGACCGCGCTGCGCGCCCTGTCCCGGCGGGCCGGAACTCTGGCCGCACGGGTCCTCGGCCGTCCCGTCGACCGCGCCACCGCCCGGCGCCTGGCCGCGCTCGACGCCGAGGTCGCGGCGGTGGCCAGGGCGGAGCGGGCCGATCGGCGCGCGGTGCTGGCCGACGGTGCCGACCGGGTCGCCGCGGCTTTCGCGGCCTGGGCCGGCACGCCGACGGGCCGCCGGCTGGCGCGCTCCGCCCATCCGCGCGTCGCCGCACTCCGCAGGGCCTGGCAGGGGATCCCACGCCCCGGCGTCGAACCGGTGGCGGTGGCACGCGCCTACGCCCGGCTGGCGAGGGCGGCCCGTTCCCTGGCCGACGCCGCCCGCGCCGCGCGCCGGTTCCGCAGCGCCGACGTGGCGGTGCTGGACGCCGTCACCCGGGCCGCGGACGAGCACACCCGCCGGGTCGCGCCCGCCGCCGGCCTCACGCCGCCCCCGCCCGTCGTCCGGCACGCCCCGTACGCGACCCGGCAGGGCGCGAGCGGCGGCTCCATGCTGGTCGCGGACGCGCTCAGTGCGTGGGCGGCGACCGAGATGGGCGGCGAGCTGCGTGGCTCCCGACACCCCCGGGTGGCCGCGCTGAGGGCGGCCTGGAGGAACCTTCCCCCGGTCGACCTCCCCGACGGCCCCGCCGCGGCAGCCAGGGCCTTCCACCAGGTCGCGCACCGGACGCGGGCCTTTGCCGAGGCGGCCCGCGCCAGCGGCCGCTTCCGGCCCGCCGACCTCGCCGCCCTGGACGCCCTCGCCCTCGCCGCCGCCGTCCACGCGGGCCGACTGGCCGCCACCGCCGGCATCGTGCTGCCCTCCGGGGCCGGTGCGCCGGCGACGCCTGCGCACCAGGCGGCGGCGGTGCGGTTCGACGGGCCGTCACAGCGGGCACCGCGCACAGCGGTCTGAGCTCCCGTCCCGACCGGTCTGAGCTCTGGTGCCATGCGATAGATTGCGGGCGACACGAGAGAAGAGCTCGCATGGACTCCCGCATCCCGCGGTTGCGACGCAAGCTGGCACGCATCCCCTACGTGCCCACCCGAAGCCACTCCTTCGGGGAGGAGCGGCACGGGTTCCGTCTCGGCCCCCGCCTCACCGAAGGGCAGGCGGACGTCTTCGAGGCCGAGCACGACGTGGAACTTCCACGGCCCTATCGAGACTTCCTCACCACCATGGGTGGCAGCGGCGCGTCTCCGTACTACGGACTGATCCCGCTGGCGGGCTGCACGCTCTTCACGATGAACTCCCGGGACGCCAGCGCGGGCCCGAGAGGATTCAGCCGGGCCTACCGCCCCACCCGCCGTGGGGACCTGTTCCTGCACGTCATCGAACGCGGCTGCAGCGATCTCGTCCTCATAGGCCTGACCGGACCTCTCACCGGGCGCATGCTCATCGGCAACGCAGACGGCTTCTGGGGTCCGAACGTCTCCTCGGCCCCGGACTTTCTGGCCTGGTATGAACGATGGCTCGACCAAATGGCTGCCGGGCGGGACAACCGCGCCCTGGAGCTCACTTCACCCCAGCTCCCACCCCACCCCATCCCATTCGGCAGCGACTCGCTCACTCCGCGTGGCCGCTCCACAGAAGTTCAGCCTGTCGTTTAGCATCCGGCTTCGAACAAGCGGGCCCGTAATGCCAGGCTGTGGTCGTGAGAATCGCGAGGGACGACCAGCCAAGGCCGCTGTCGACGTGCTGGCTCTACTGAATCGCCGTACCGACCGGGGACCAAGCGGGAGTCATTGCGTCCCTGGGCCTCACCCGACCCGTACCCGTGACGTTCGCCGAGGCCGAGGCCGTCATCGACGAGGACGGACACGGAGAGGCGGAGGACAATCCGGATGGACTGGCCCGGGTGTACGTGAGTCCTGAGATCGAGGGATGGACTCTGGTGATCGGCCCGTGGTGCGATCCGTGCAACACCGACAGACGCGACGAGGTCCTGCGTCTGTGCGCCGACCTCAGCTCCCGCTACGGAGTGGCGCAGGCGTACTACTTCGGCACACAGAACGACGGCTCGGCCTGGCTGATCGCGGAGCACGGGGTCGTGGTGCGGCGATACTGCGAGACCGGCGAGACCGACGACGGACTCCTCACGCTGGGACGACCCCTTGTGCAGGAACAGGCCGAGCGGCAGCGGATGGGCCTGCCGCCGCTGTGGAACGAGAGCGAGCGCGACAACGAGGCCGAGGAGGAGTGGAAGTGGCGGGCGTTCGACATGGCCCCCGAGATCGCCACCGCCCTGGGTATCAGTCCGCTCGCACTGACCGCGTCGATGCGCGTGCACGGCGTCGGCGTTCTGGCGGAGACACCTGCTCCGATGTACTGAACACTGCATTCAGCTCTTCGCGGCGGTCCTTCTCGGCTCGGTGCCCTTCTTGTGGTGGGCGCGCCGAGCAGACGCCTCGCCGGCGGCCGGGACTCTACCCACCTCGTGGCGGGCGGCGGGCAGTCTGTTCTTACGGGCCCAGGGCCGACCGGCGGGAAGCGGCGGCACTCGTGAGCCGTCTGCGAAGTGACGATGACTCAACTCGGGATACTTCAAGGGCTGTTGGCTTGAAGCACATCCGGCGTATGACCAGAACATGCCAAAGCATGGCCGGTTGTGACCGTTGAGCCGGGGAAAAACGGAATAGGCAACTCCCTTCGTGACTGAGCTGTGTAGATTCCTGCTCGGTTCGGGCGACGGCGCAAGCCGCCACCCGCCCACGGGAGTTCTTTCACAACCGGCGCGGGCGGCGCCTCGCAAGCCGCACCCGCCTCCCGTACGCCCTACCGCGAGCGGAACCGTGCACCGACCATGGGCACGCGAACAGTGACCGACCGCCGCCGAACGCCCGCATCCGTATCGATGCCCGGTCGCGGCCGGCGGCCTCACCGAGAGGACCTCGATGGCCATACCCCTGCGCACCCGCCTGACCCAACGGCTCGCCGCCCTCGGCACGGCGCTGCTCGCCGTGCTCGCCGTCGTCCCGCTCGCGGCGGCCCCCGCCTCGGCGGTCGCCGCGAGCCCGATCTGCCTGAGCGGCACCTTCCAGTACGACTACCAGAACGCGGAGGAGGGCCCGGCCAAGCCCACCCGGACCAAGCCCGTCCGCAACGCCAACGTCGAGCTGTGGGGCAGCGAGAAGGCCGGCGACACCCCGCACGCGCTCGGCGACTACGACCTCACCGCCGTGTCCGACGGAGGCTTCAAGCTCTGCTACACCCCCACGACCACCACGACGATGAACAGCATGTGAGTACGGTTCTCCTCCGAGAGCACCAGGATGTGGAGGGTCCTGTCCATGGACGTGCCCTCCTACCGGTACACCGTCGACTCGCCGGTCCAGCAGAACCTCTCCGCGAGCGCCTCCCTCGGCGTCATCAAGCCCCCGGCCCAGACCTCCCGGGCCTGGCACGTCCTCGACACCCTGAACCTCCTGTGGTGGGGACGCGGCAACCCGGTCAGCGACTGCTGGAGCGCCCGCGAGCCGAACAGCGACTCCTGCACCGAGCTCACCGTCTTCTGGAACCCCAACTCGACCAGCGGGCCGGTGTACAACCTCGACAACAGCATCAGCCTCTCCGCCGCCGACCCCGACTCCGAGCACATCGTCCTGCACGAGGGCGGCCACTTCCTGATGGACCGCCTCTACGGCGGCATACCGCCCGAGGGCATCTGCACCCCGACGTCCATCTGGACGGCCAGCAACCGCTCCTGCGCCTGGGTCGAGGGCTTCGCCAGCGCCGTCGGCGCCTACCTGCTCGGCGACAACCGCTACGTGTGGTCGAACGGGAGCAGCACCGAATTCACCTACGGCAGCGGCTGGGACATCGGCGACGCGGTCTCCGGCAACATCGCCGGTTCCCTGCTCGACCTGTGGCGGAAGGTCGACGGGGGCTGGCAGGGGACCGCCAAGGTGATGCTCGACCACACGTCGTCCACGTTCGCCGACCACTACAAGACCGTCCGCCCCGCCGCCGTCCCGCCGCTGGCCACCACCGGCGCGGCGCTCGACCTGCTGGCCCGGCACACCATCTACTACGGGCCCCTGCCCGTCGGCGACGGCCGGCCCCACTTCCTCTCCAACGGTGGCAACCTCGTGCTGTCGCACCAGGGCGGCGGTTGCACGGTGCTCCCCAACAGCTACGCCTCCATCTACGACAAGAGCCCGTCCGACCTCGGGCAGCAGTGGCGGCTGGACGCCAACGCGGACGGCACGGTGCGCATCCACGACGGCTGCAACCCCTCCCTCTCCCTGACGTCCAGCGGCTACCCGAGCTACCGGGTCACGGTGAAGCCGTCCGACCCGCAGTCCGCGTCCCGGAAGTGGCGGGTCGCCCGGAACGACGACGGCAGCCTGAAGATCACCGACCCGAACACCGGCTACGTCCTCGACACCCCCAGCAACCAGTCCGGCATGGGCGCGACGCTCACGGCGCCCTCCGCGACCAGCGCCACCCAGCGCTGGACCACCCGCGACTGACCCGACGTCCACCGCTCGCGGAGCGGACCGGGAAACGTGCCGGGAAGCGCGGAGAGACCGCTCGGGCCACCAGGGCCGGGCGGTCTCTGCTGTTCAGGCGGCCCCATGCGCCAACACGGCCGGCTGCCGATGATCCCGATTGTCGGAGTGAACAGCGCCCTGGGTTCCGAACCCGCGAGTCCGGATTGCGTCGCACCCCGGCCCCTGCCGCTGCCGCGGCTCACGGACGGGCGCATCTGGCCTTCCGCACTCCGGCACGGCGATCGTCTCGCCCTACGACGTGACGGCCCGGTTCGCGCGCCGCGGCGACACCCGCTGGAAGGGCTTCCTCGCGCACGTCACCGAGACCTGCGACGAAGGCGCCGTGAACGTGATCGCCGACGTGACCACCACCAACGCCGTGATCCACGACAGCAAGACGCGCCGCCCGCATCGAGGAACTCGGCCGCATCGGGCGGCCTCTGCGGGAGTGCCTGTTTCCGAAGGTCGCTCTTGATCAAGGGCCTGTGCTGGATCGGCGTTGCCCGCCAGAATGATCGGCATGACGATCCGTGGAGTGCTGTTCGATGTCGATGGAACCCTGTACGACTACGAGACGGCCGAGGAGGCCGGACTTCACGAACATCTGGTTGCCGAAGGGCTCTCTGACCGGTTCGCGTCGCCGGCGGAGGCGCTGCGTGTGTGGCGGGAAGTCAGGGAGGAGGAGTACCCACGGTTCCTGAGCGGCGAGTTGACGTTCGCCGCCCAGAAGGCCGCACGGATACGACGATTTCTCGCACAGGCTGGAGTGGTCGGCGCAGTTGAGTTGACGGACGAGGCGGCTACGGCGTGGTTCGCGAGCTACGCGGTGCGCAGAGATACGAGCCGACGGGCGTTCGACGATGCTCAGTCGACGCTGGGCGCGTTGGCGGGTCGATTCCGACTCGGCGTCGTGTCGAACTCGGTGGCCGCACACCAGCGCGCGAAGCTGGATGCGATCGGGCTGCTCGGTTACTTCACTGAGCCGTTGGTCTGCTCCCAGGAACACGGTGCCGCCAAGCCGGCGGCGAGCATCTTCCTGGCGGGCTGCGAGGCACTGGGGTTGACGCCCGCCGAGGTGGCGTACGTGGGTGATGACTACGAAAAGGACGCGGTCGGGGCGCGGGACGCAGGGTTGCAGTCCGTCTGGTTGGATCGCTCGGCTTCCGGAGGTGCGGGTGCCGTGGGCGCTGGTGTCCGGGTGATCGCCTCGTTGAGGGAGCTGATGAGTTTGTGATCGGTGCCCGCTTTGGATCTGCTCAGCCCCTTCTGAGCAGGGAAACGGGCACTGTCGGGGTGGACATGGAGCGTGAACGAGATCGAGGACCAGGACGAGGCCCTGCCGGAGCTGTGCGATCTGTGCGGCACGGTGATCTCCGACGGGAGCGAGTACCACGCCCTCGTCCGGGACTCCTCGGTCACGCACCGCACCGACCCACGCCTCGACGGCAAGAGATTCATCACCGCCTGCTCTCCCGAGCACGGGCGGCAGCACCAGACCGTGCGCCAGGGCGGTAGTCCTTCGGCAGCGGTCGGGTAGCCGGGACACATTGCTGTGCCCCGGCCCCCTCAGAACCGGCCGTGCCCGTTTCCGAGCAACCGGCTCAAGCAAGCCCCAGGGACG
>NZ_JBSHAP010000082.1:0-41005 GCF_053611565.1 Kitasatospora sp. NPDC054795 | reverse complement strand
ATGGTACTGCAGGGGGGACCCTGTGGGAGAGTAGGACGCCGCCGAACAATTATTCAGAAGAACCCCCATCCGGGATCCGGATGGGGGTTCTTCGCATTTCCGGACTGTCTCATCGGTCGGTGTCACTTCCTCCACTCGCAGGTGGTCCTAGGTCTACCTCGGGATTGGGGTGCCATGGCCAGTGTGGGTGATGGACGGTTCGTGAAGACTGATGGAGGACGATCGGTACCGGCATCAGGAGCTTCCCGTGACAACAGTGAGTCGTACGAGCGGCGCGTCCGTACGTGCTCAGGCCCAGGCGGCCTTCAAGGCCGGCGGTGAGGGGCTGGCGCGGCTCGGTGTGGTGGTGTTGGCAGCGGTGCCGGGGGTGGTGCTGCCGGTGGGCGCGGCGATCTTCTCGGGGGCGGTAACGGCCCGCCTCCTGCAGTCGTACGACCTGGGGCTCTTCCTCGCGCTTCTGGTAGCAGTGACTGCCGGCGGTGTGGTGGCCGCAGCCAGCGTCCGCCGTACCGCGAACCGCACCCGCGGCCAGTTGGAGCGCTGGTTCGGCATACGGCTGCCGGCGGTCTACGAGCCGTGGCCGGAGCTGGAGTTGGACGGCCGGGGGCACTGGTGGACGGGCTACACCTACCACCGATCACGGACGGTGGCGAAGTACGCCCAGGTGGTCCACTGGGGCCTGCGGGACCGGACCACCCGCGGCGAACTGCTCTGGCTGCTGGTGAACCCGTTCCTCGTGGTGGCCTTGGCCGGCCCGCTGGCTGTCCTGCTCGGGCTGGGCGTCGCCTACACCCTGTCCTCGCCGGTGCCGGCGGACGACTTCGGCCCGCTGAGCGGCCGGATGGCGTCCATGCTGCTGAGCGTCGTGCTCGGAGCCGCCATGGTCGTCGGCGGCATACTCCTGGCACCGTTCGCGGTGCGGGGGTACGTGGAGGCCGCCCGCCGGGTGCTGGACCAGGACGGCCGGGCGACGCGCGCCCAGCTGACCAGGCGGGTCGTCGAGTTGACCGAGACGCGGGCGGACGCGGCGGGCAGCCAGGCGGCAGAGCTGCGACGGATCGAGCGGGACCTGCACGACGGCGCCCAGGCTCGACTGGTCGCGATCGGGATGACGCTGGGCACCATCGAGCACCTGATGGACACCGACCAGAGGGCCGCGCGGGAGCTCCTGGCCGAGGCTCGCCAGTCCTCGGCCCGGGCCCTCCAGGAGCTGCGGGACCTGGTGCGCGGCATCCACCCGCCGGTGCTCGCCGAGCGCGGACTCGGCGATGCCGTCCGGGCCCTCGCGCTGGACAGCGCGCTGCCGACCGAGGTGTGCGTGAGCCTGCCGGACCGTCCGCCGGCGCCGGTGGAGGCCGCCGTGTACTTCAGCATCTGTGAGCTGCTGGCCAATGCGGCCAAGCACTCGGAGGCGGAGCAGGTCTGGGTGGACATCCTCTACCGGGCCGGCCTCCTGCGGATCACGGTGACGGACGACGGGGTGGGGGTGGCGGACCCTTCGCGGGGGACGGGACTGCGTGGTATCGAGAAGCGATTGGGTACCTTCGACGGTGTCCTCTCCATCGACAGCACGTCGGGCGGACCCACCACCATCACCTTGGAGTTGCCGTGCGAGTTGTCCTCGCCGAGGACCTCTACCTCCTTCGCGAAGGCCTGATCCGGCTGCTGGAAGCGCACGGCTTCACCATCGCCGCGGCGGTGGAGACCGGTCCCGAGCTGCTGGAGGCGCTTCTGACCCACCGGCCGGACGTTGCCGTGGTCGACGTCCGGCTGCCCCCGACGCTCACCGACGAGGGCCTGCAGGCCGCGCTCAAGGCACGGCGGGAGATCCAGGGCCTGCCGGTGCTGGTGCTGTCGCAGCACGTCCAGCAGCTCTACGCGCGGGAGTTGCTGGCCGACGGCACCGGGGGGATCGGCTACCTGCTGAAGGACCGGGTGTTCAACGCCGGGCAGTTCATCGACGCGGTCCGCCGGGTGGCGGCCGGCGGCACGGCGATGGACCCGGACGTGATCGCCAAGCTGATGGAGACCACCGCACGCAGGCCCGGTCCGTTGCTGCGGCTGTCCCCGCGGGAGCGCGAGGTGCTGGAACTGATGGCCGAGGGCTGTTCCAACTCGGCGATCGCCGCCCGGCTGTCGGTGAGCGACGGTGCGGTGGCCAAGCACATCGCCAACATCTTCAGCAAGCTCGACCTCGCCCCGGACGAGGACGCCAACCGCCGGGTGCTGGCCGTACTGGCCTACCTCAACGGCACGGCGAGGCAGACCCGCTGACGGTCCGGCCGGCCCCGGCGCCGATCCGCACGGTGCCGGGGCCGGCGTTCGGCCGCCGCACTGTGACACCCCAGGCTGTGGGAACGCTTAAACACGCGTACGAGTAAACTCCGGTGGGCCGAGCCCGGAGGCTGCTCAGCCGTCCGGCGGCCCGACCAACGGGACCCGGCAGCCGAGGCACTGTACGCCAGCGGCCGACATCCAGGGGTTGATAGACGTAATGGCACGCCCAACGCTCACCAAGGCCCATCGTGGCCTGCTCGGCCTGGTCGCGGCCGGTGCCTTCATCATCTCGGGCATCGGCTTCGCGGGCTCGTACAACGCGGTGCGCGAGCTGGCCGAGGAGAAGGGCTTCGGCGCCTTCTCCTACGCCTTCCCGATCGGCGTGGACGCCGGCATCGTCGTGCTCCTCGCGCTCGACCTGGTGCTGACCTGGCTGCGGATACCCTTCCCGATGCTGCGGCAGACCGCGTGGGTGCTGACCGTCGCCACCATCGCCTTCAACGCGGCCGCGTCCTGGGGCGACCCGCTCGGCATGGGGATGCACGCGGTCATTCCGGTGCTCTTCGTCGTCGTGGTCGAGGCCTCGCGGCACGCGGTCGGCCGAATAGCGGCGATCACGGCGGACCGCCACATGGAGTCGGTCCGGGTGATGCGCTGGCTCCTCTCGCCGGTGCCGACCTTCCGGCTCTGGCGGCGGATGAAGCTCTGGGAGCTCCGCTCCTACGACGAGGTCATCCGACTGGAACAGAACCGTCTGGTCTACCGGGCGCAGCTGCGTTTCCGGTACGGCCGCGGCTGGCGCCGCTCGGCGCCGATCCAGGCGCTGCTGCCGCTCAAGCTCGCCAAGTTCGGCGTGCCGCTGGACCCGGCGCTGCTCGACCGGCTGGATGACGAGGGTCGTGTGCGCGAGGTCCCGGAGGCGCTGCCGGAGCAGGAGGCGCAGGGGATACCCGGCCAGGAGAACCGCGCCACCGCGGCCATCGCCCCGGTTGCCGAGGCCCAGGCCCAGCAGGCCCAGCAGCCGCAGCAGCCCCAGCACTCGCAGCAGGAGCCGCAGGCCGCCCAGCAGGCTGCTCCGCAGGTTCAGCAGGTTCAGCAGGCCCAGCCCGAACAGGCTGCGGCACAGGCACAGGCACAGGCACAGGCACAGGCACAGGCACAGGCACAGGCACCCGCGGCCGTCGCGCCGTTGTCCGCCGAGGTCGCCGCGCCGATGCTCGCGAAGCTGGCCGCCGTCCGGCTGCGGGCCGCCCAGGAGCCGGACGAGGTGGCGGACGCCACCCCGCAGCCGCGCGGCGAGGAGCTGAACGTCTGGACCGAGCGCCCGGTCCGCACCACCGGCCACCCGGCCGACGCCGCCCCGGGTGGGCGGGTGCCCGGTCAGGCCTCGCCCTGGTTCAAGCCCCCGCGCCCGGTCGCCGAGGAGCCCATCGCCCTCGCCGCCACCGCCACCGCCCTCGCCCCCGCCTCGACCTCCGCCCCCGAGTCGGGTCCGCAGGCCCAGCACGCGGCCGGCTCGCAGCGGCAGCCCGAGCACTCCGAGCGGCTTGAGCAGCCTGCCGAGCCCGAGCAGCAGGTCCCGGCCGAGGAACGCGTCCACGCCGAGCAGCCGGTCCACGCCGAGCAGCGCGCGGTTGCTCCGGTGCCCGCGCGCCTCGACCCGGACCTCGCCTACGAGGCGCTCGTCTCGTACATGGACAGCTACGGTCACCAGCCCGACCCCCAGCGCCTCGCCGACTGGCTGACCAGGGAGTTCGGCGTCACCGGCAAGGGGCCGGACGGTTCGGTCCACCCCAAGGAGGTCGCCGACCTGTACCCGGAGCTGAACGAGCGCTACGCCGCCGCCGGGAGGGACTGACCGCGGCTGCCACCGTCCGGTGCCGGGTCGGCCATTGACGCCCGTACCCGCCGGAGCTACCTTCGCCTCAACAAACTGTTGAAGCGCTGGTTCGGCATGGAGGAGTGCGGATGACACGGGTCGGGACCGACGGAAACGGGCCGACGGACGCGGCCTCCTTCTCCACCGCGGCCCGCGCCGCCGTGGAGGCGCTGCTCGCCCCCGTCGACGCCGATCTGGCACGCCGTTACCCGGGCGAACCCGGGACCAGGCAGCCGGTGCACACCGTCTACGTCCCGGCCGACGCCTTCGGTGCCGACACCGTGCGGGAGTGGGGCCGCCGGGCCCTGGATGCCTTCGACCGGCACGCCGCCACCCCCGCCGAACTGGCCCGCGCCCTCGGCGTCGCGGACGACGAACTGCTCGCCGACGTGCACGCCCGGGTCCGCGCCAAGCTGGAGCGCGAGCCGATCGAGGACCTGCGGATCGACTTCGAGGACGGCTACGGCCCCCGCCCCGATGCCGAGGAGGACGCGGCCGCCGTCCGCGCCGCCGGGCTGGTCGCCGCCGCGGTGGCCGGGGGTGGCGCCCCGCCGTACCTCGGCATCCGGATCAAGTGCATGGAGGCCGCCGTCCGGGCCCGCGGCATCCGCACCCTGGAGCTGTTCCTGGCCACCCTGATGGCCCGCGGAGGGCTGCCGGAGGGCCTGGTCCTGACCCTGCCGAAGGTGACCTACGCCGAGCAGGTCACCGCGCTGGTCCGGCTGCTGGAGGACTTCGAGGGCCGGGCCGGGCTGCCCGCCGGCCGGATCGGCTTCGAGATCCAGATCGAGACCACCCAGGCGATCCTCGGCCCGGACGGCCGGGCCACCGTCGCCCGGATGATCGAGGCCGCCGAGGGACGCGCCACCGGCCTGCACTACGGGACCTTCGACTACAGCGCCGCCTGCGGCGTCAGCGCGGCCCACCAGAGCATGGACCACCCGGTCGCCGACCACGCCAAGGCGGTCATGCAGGTGGCGGCCGCGGGCACCGGGGTCCGGCTCTCCGACGGCTCGACCAACGTCGTCCCGACCGGTTCCACCGAGCAGGTGCACGCCGCCTGGAAGCTCCACCACGGCCTGGTCCGCCGCTCGCTGGCCCGCGCTTACTACCAGGGCTGGGACATGCACCCGGCGCACCTGCCCACCCGCTACGTCGCGGTCTACTCCTTCTACCGCGAGGGCCTGGCGGCCGCCGCCGCCCGACTGGCCGCGTACGTCGCGAAGGCGGGCGGTGACGTGATGGACGAGCCGGCCACCGCCCGGGCGCTGAGCGGCTACCTGCTGCGCGGCCTGGACTGCGGCGCCGTCGACCTCCCCGAGGTCACCGCGCTGACCGGTCTGGACCGCGCGCGGCTGAACGCCCTGGCCGGGCGCTGACCCGTCGGCGGCCGACGGCCGGTGGCCGGCCGCCGGTCCTCCCGTCGTGCGCCAACTAGGCTGGCGGTGCCGCCCCGGTGTCCCGGGGCGGGCGCCGTCAGCCTTCGCCGTCCTCGGGAGGACCTCCCCACCATGTCCGCCACGCCGGAGCCCACCGCCAGGCCGTACCTCACCATCCGGCGGGCCGGCAGCCACGAGACCGAGATCAAGAAGTCCCGGTTCATCTGTCACCTCGCCCGGGTCGCCGACGAGGAGGAGGCGCAGGCGTTCATCGCCGGCATCCGCAAGCAGTACTGGGACGCCCGGCACAACTGCACCGCCTTCGTGGTCGGCGACGAGCAGCGCCGCGAGCGCTCCAGCGACGACGGCGAACCCGGTGGCACGGCCGGGGTGCCGATGCTGGAGGTGCTGCGTCGGCGCGGGCTGACCGACACCGTCGCCGTGGTCACCCGGTACTTCGGCGGGATCAAGCTCGGTGCGGGCGGCCTGGTGCGGGCGTACGGCAACGCGGTCTCGGCGGCGGTGGACGGGATCGGCCTGCTGGAGCGGCGGCCGGTCGCGCTGCTCGCGGTGACGGTGGACCACGTCCGGGCCGGGCGGGTGGAGAACGACCTGCGGGCGGCCGGGTACACGGTGAGCGATCTGGCCTACGAGGCCACCGGGGTGCGGATCGAGGTGGGCGTGCCGGAACCGGACGTGGCGGAGTTCCACACCTGGCTGGCGGAGGCGACCGGCGGTACCGCGGTGGCTGTCCCGGCCGGCCGCACCTATGTCGAGGTGCCGGTCTGAGCGCTGCCGCTCCGAGCGGCACCGGTCCGGCCGCGGGGCGGGTGGTACCTCGTGGGTTCCGGGGACGGACGATCCGTGGGACGGCTCGTCGGACGGCCCGTGACCGGCCGTTTCCGGTAGCCCAGGCCTTGCGCCACGCGGAAGAACGCTTGAGCAGATTCACCCGAACGTAGTGTCGTTGCCCGGAGTTGGAACTTCCGCTCCGGGCCGTGGCGTTTCCTGGGCAAGGTTCCGGCAGAACCGGACGAAACCGTCGATGGAGGACACAGGACCCGACCCCGCACCGCGGAGGTATGCGCATGACCTCAGACCGTTCGACCTCGAATCCCCTGTCCGCGACGAACCCGATCTCCAGCCGCCCGACCTCGAACCGTCCGACCTCGTACCACCCGACCTCGAACCACCCGATCGCGAACCGCCCCGCCCCGAACCGCGTCCGCGCGCACGCCGCCGCCGACCTGCCCGGCCCCCGCGGTCCCGCGACGCCCTACCGGATGACGGTCACCACGCTCCTCGGGCACGCCGAGGCCGTCGCCCTGGCCGACGAACAGCTGGCCTCCTGGCTGAAGCAGGAAGGCTACGAGGAGCCCCCACCGGCCCACCGCGCCCCCATCGGGCAGATCGCCGAACCGGCTCCCAGTGCCGAACCGGCTCCCACCGCCGAGCGCCTCCGCCTGGGCGAGCGCGTCCTGCTCGACCGCGACCTGGGCCCGCTGCGCGAGGGTCCGGGCGGCGGCCGCTACGACCGCCGCCGACTGCGCACCCCGGCCCCGCACGGCACCCAGCAGCTCACCCTCACCGTGGCCACCGCGGCGGACGGCCCCACCTGGGTCCGGCTGGAGGCCGAGACACACAGCACCGGCAGCGGTGTGCGCACCCCGTGCCGGGTGCCGGTGCCCGAACTCGCCCGCTCGCTCCTCCCGCTGCTCGACGCCACCGACGGCCCGTCCGCCGTCCGCTCCGACCCCCGGGTGATCACGGCCGACGAGGTCGACGCCCTGATCGACGAGCTGTGCGACCCCGAGCGCAGGCTGCCCACGGTGGTGGCCAGCGTCCCGGTGAACCTCCCGCTCGACCGCTGGGTGGAGGACGTGGTGGCCCCGCTCTGCCAGCAGCTTCCCGGCCTCGCCACCACCTACGTGCTGGACCCCGGCGCCCGCACCGGGTTCAACGTCGCGCTGGAGTACCACACCGTCTACGGCGGAGCGGTGCGCACCTACCTGCCCGACGTCGACCCGGCCTCCCGGCAGGACAGCGCCCGACATCCGGTGCTCGCCCGGGGCCGAATAGAAGAGGACCTGCGCCGTGCCGCCGGGCTGCTCTCCCGCGAGCCGCGCCGCCTGGCCGCGGAGCAGCCGCTGCCACCGCCGCTCGCGGCCGTCCCGGTGCTGCGCGTCCCGCCGCCGCAGCTCCGCGAGCCCGCCGAGCAGTCCGCCGAGCAGTCGGCCGAGCGGGCATCCGAGCAGGCCGGGCGGACGGCTGGGCACGTCGTCGGGCAGGCCTGCGAACAGGACGCCGAACGGGCCGCCCCGGACCAGGGCGACGACCTGGCCGCGCTCGTCCGCGAGGAGCAGCAGGACCGCGAGGAGCAGCAGGCCCGGGCCGACGAGCTGGAGCAGGTCCGGCACACCCTGCGCCTGGAACGCCGCGAGCACCGGGACCGGGGCCAGGGCCGGGAGGGCCGCGACGGCCGGGACATCCGGGAGGGCCGCCTCCGCTCCGGAACCCGAGCCCTGACCGGACGCCACTGCGTCGCACCGGGCAATGGTCCGGTCGTCGGGCCGCACTCCGTGGCCCAGCTCCACGACCGCCGGGGCACGCCCGAGACCTTCTCCGAACTCATGGCCAGACTGGGCGAGTTCCCGCTGGTGACCTTCACCGGGGACCAGAAGAACGCGCTCGCCCTGGACGAGCTGCAGTGCGCCGGCGCGGGCTGGGCCCGGCTCGCCTGGGACGGGCTGACCGCCCTCCAGGAGTACGCCGAGGCGGCCGTCCGCGGCGCGGCCGGCGGGGACTTCAAACAGTGGTGCGAGCGCACCCCCGAGGGCTGCCACCGCTTCCCGCCCCGCAAGGCGGTCCGCGGGGAGTCCAGGACGGTGTTCAGCCACACCAAGTGGAAGCGCGAGCGGATGCTGCCGGTGCCGGAATGCGTCGACTCTTCCCGGCGCGCGTTCATGGGCGCGCACCTGCGGATCGGCGGCGGCCGCACCGCGCCCCGGCTGCACTACCTGGACGACTGCTCCGGCAGCGGCCGGATCTACGTCGGCTACATCGGTCTGCACCTCACCAACACCCGGACCAACTGAGCGGCTTGGCTGACCGCTGCGTCCGTTCGGGGGACAATGTCCGGCAGCGGCGGGTCCACAGGTTCGCCGATCGCCCCGGGCAGGCGCCGGACGAGCATGGGGGAACGACGACCGATGCAGTACCCAGCAGACGGCCAGTCCGACGGAACCGCCACCGTCCAGTTCCCCCGGCCGGGCTTCCTCGCCTCGGTCTTCCGCGACCTCGGAGCCGAGGGGGAGCAGGAGCCGGACGACGCCGTCGCCGGCCGCCCCAGTGGGGGCACGGTCGGTGACGGTCCGTCCGGCGGCGGCCCGGCAGGTGGCGATCCGGCAGGTCGCGGTCCGACCGGTGCCGGTCAGTCCGACCCGGATCCCGTCGGCCGCGGCCCCGGCCGAGCCGACCACGGAACCGGCCACTCCGGCCCCGGTGAGGCCGACCAGGACGAGGCCGTGGCGGCGCACGCCCGGGCCGCCGCCCTGACCCACCACCGCACCCGCACCGTCCAGGCCGAGCACGACCGGCTGGCCGACCTGCTGCGCCGGGCCGCGCTGCCCGTCTCGGCCATGGACTTCGAGAGTCAGCTGCGCCACTACCAGCCCCGCCCCTACCCGGCCGACGGTCCCGCCGCGGCCGAAGACTCCGAGCCCCGCTGGGAGGACTACGCTCCCGCCGAGCCGCCCGCGGCCGACCCGGACAGCGGTCCGTCCCGCCGGCTGCTCGACTCCGGCTACCAGCGCGAGCTGGCCCAGGCCCGGCTCACCCACCAGCGCGCCCTGCGCGAGTGGCGCACCCGCCGGGCCGAGGCCGGAAGCCCGGCCGCCGACGAGTCCCGGCGCGCCCACGAGGCGGCCGAGGAGGCCCGGGCCCGCGCCGTGCGCGAGTACAACGAGAGCCTGGAGGAGTGCCGACGGGCCTACCGGCTGGCCGAACCGGCCGCGGTGGAATCGCTGCTGGAACGGGCGCTGGCCGCCGCCGAGACCGCCACCCAGGACCTGCCCGCCCCCTGCCGGGCGGTCTTCCGCCCGCTCACCCGCACCGCCGTGCTGGACCTCGACCTGCCGCCGCTCGACCTGGTGCCCTCGCTCACCGGCTACCGGCTCGACCCGGACGGCGACATCCGTCCGGTGCCGCGCCCGCCCGCGGACCGGGCCACCGACTACCTGCGGCTGGTCGCCCGGCTCGCCCTGCGCGCCCTTCAGGCCGCCGACGCCGTCGACACCGACGAGATACTCGCCGGCGTCGTCCTCAACGGCTGGCTGCGCGACCCCGCCGCGGCCGAGCCGCTCTGCCTGGTCAGCGTGGACGCCGACCGCGACGCACTGGCCCGCACCCGGCTGCTGCCGCCGGGCACCCCGTACGAGGAACGCGACGACGAGGGCGTCTACGCCGACGCCGAGCAGGACGAGGCCCTGGTGCGGCTGCGCCAGCTCGGAGCCGCCGTCACCCCGGACCCGTACGACCGGGCCGGTGTCCAGCCGGCCGCCCGGGCCGGGGCCACCGTGCCGGCCGCCTCCGACCTGTCCGCCAACGAGTTCGCCCAGCTGGTGCGGGACCTGCTGACCAGGGGCGGGATCGCGCAGTGGAGCGTCCGGCTGCGCGGCCCGGCCGGGCTGGTCGCCACCGGCGAGGGCGCGCCCGGGACCGCGCTGCCCGGCCGCTGGGTGGTCTGGGCCTCCCGGGACACCGCGTCGGTCGGCGCCGAGCAGATCGAGACCCTGGCCGAGGCGGTCGGGGAGGAGTCCGCCGAGCGCGGGCTGCGGCTGACCACCGGCCGGTTCACCGAGGAGGTGCTGGACCTCACCGCCGAGGAGAGCCACCGCCACATCCACCTGATCGACGGCGACGGCGTCCGCGAACTCGCCCACACCCACCTCGGCCTGCCGCTCGCCACCGGCGGCTGAGGCTCCTCGCCCCGGCGGGCGGCCTCACTCCGACAGCCCAACCGGCGGCCCATCCGGGGGCGCCCGAGCGGGCCCGGGCCGAGGCTGGGGGCACGGCTCCCGGTCGGGCCCGGCACCCCGGGTGATCACCGTCGAACGGGCGTCCGGTACGGTCGGCGGTCGGCCCGGTCACGGGCGGATCCCAGGGGGAGGAATGGGCAGAACGCTCGGCGGACCACCCGGTGAAGGCCCCGGCCACCAGGCCGGACCCGAGACGGAGTCGGCCCGATGACCGCGGTACTGGTCGCCGCCGCGGCGTTCCTGATGACCCTCATCGGCGGCTTCGTGGCCCAGCGCACCCGCGACCGCCGCCACCTGGTGCTCGGCTTCGCCGCCGGGCTGATGCTCGGCGTCGTCGCCTTCGACCTGCTGCCCGAGGCGATCCACCAGGCCCCGAACGAACTGCACGGCGTCCCGCAGGCGCTGCTGATGTTCGCGGCCGGCTTCCTCACCATCCACGTGATCGAGCGCGCGGTCGCCATCCACCGCGGCCACGAGGGCGAGTACGCCGCGCACTCCCACGGCCACCAGCACGGGCACACCCACTCCGTCGGGCACCAGGGCGTCGGGATGACCGCCGCACTGGCCCTGGTCGGGCACAGCGTGATGGACGGCTTCGCGATCGGCGCCGCCTTCCAGGCCGGCACCACGGTCGGCACGGTGGTGGCCATCGCGGTGGTCGCGCACGACTTCGCCGACGGCTTCAACACGTACACGATCACCCGGCTGTACGGGAACAACCGGAGGCGGGCGCTGACCCTGCTCGCCGCCGACGCGCTGGCCCCGGTGTCCGGCGCGGCGATCACCCTGGCGTTCACCATCCCGGCGCACCTGCTCGGCCTCTACCTGGGCTTCTTCTCCGGCTTCCTGCTCTACCTGGCGACCTCGGACATCCTCCCCGAGGCGCACAGCCCGCACCCCTCGCGCACCACCCTGCTCTGCACCGTGGCCGGGGTCGGCTTCATGTGGCTGGTGATCGGCTTCGCCGGCTGAGGCCCGTACGAGGCCCGGGCCCCGCGATGCCCCGAACACGGCGGCCCTCAGACCGGAAGCCGCCCCCAGCACTCCCGCATCGAGGCCAGCACCTCGGTGATGGCCGGACGCCGGGAGGCCTGGGAGCGCCAGAGTGCGAACACCCGGCGGCCGGGCTCCGGCGTCACCCGGCGGACCGCCACCCAGGGCGGCAGCGGGCCCCGTCCGAGCCTGGGCACCAGACCCATGCCCAGACCGGCCGCGACCAGGGCGATCTGCGTCTCGAACTCCCCGACCTGGTAGCGCACGTCCGGCTCCTCGCCGGCTTCGCGCAGGGTGCGGACCAGCCAGTCGTGGCAGATGTTGCCCGGCGGCACGCTGATCCAGCGCTGCCCGCACAGCCGCTCCACCGGCACCGGGTCGAGCGCGGCCAGATCGTCGTCGGCGGGCAGCAGCAGGTCCACCGGGTCCGTGCCGAGGTCCATCCGGGAGACCCCCTCCTGCACCGGCAGCGGCACGGTCGGCCAGTCCTGCACCAGCGCCAGGTCCACCTCGCCCCGGGCCACCAGCTCGGCCGCCGGGTAGGGGTCGCGCTCCAGCAGCCGGACGTCCAGCTCCGGGCAGCGCCGCCGCAGATCGGCCAGCGCCCCGGGCATCAGTCCGCGGGCACCGGACGGGAACGCGGCCACCAGCAGCCGCCCGACGGCCCGGCCGCGCTGCTCCTCCAGCCGCACCTCGGCCTGCTCCACCAGCCCCAGCACGGTCCGCGCGGTGACGGCCAGCTCGCGCGCCGCGTCGGTCAGCACCACGCCGCGGCCCTGCCGCTCCAGCAGCACCGTGCGGGTCTCCCGCTCCAGCTTGGCGATCTGCTGCGAGACCGCCGAGGGCGTGAAGCCGAGTGCGGCCGCCGCCCCGCCGACCGAGCCGTGCACCGCCACCGCGTGCAACGCCCGCAGGCGCCCCAGGTCCATCATGCAGTGATCCTAAAGTGTCCGCTTCAGTATTCATCGCTGGTGCTGCACGGTCAGGGGTCGCCATGCTCGACCCATGACCGCGACAACCGCCGCCGCCCCGAGCGGCCGCACCAGCACGGGCAGCACCGGCAGCACGAGTGGCTCGGGTGGCAACGGCGGTCCGGGCGGCATGAGCCCGCGCCACATCGCCCTGGCCGTCCTGGTGGCCGCCGTCTGGGGCCTCAACTTCGTCCTGATCCACGTCGGCCTCGACAGCTTCCCGCCGCTGCTCTTCTGTGCCCTGCGGTTCGCCGTCGTCGCGGTGCCGGCGGTCTTCTTCGTCGGCCCGCCCAGGGTGGCCCGGCGCTGGGTGGTGGCGGTCGGCGTGGTCCTCGGGGTGGTCAAGTTCGGGCTGCTCTTCCTCGGCATGCACGCCGGGATGCCGGCCGGACTCTCCTCCCTGGTGCTCCAGGGGCAGGCCGGCTTCACCGCGCTGTTCGCCGCCGTACTGCTGCGCGAGCGCCCCGGCCGGCAGCGGCTGGCGGGCCTGGTGGTCGCCTTCGCCGGCATCGCGCTGAGCGCCTGGGACCAGGGCGCGGGCGGACCGCTCGGGGCCTTCGCCCTGGTCGTCCTGGCCGCCGTCGCCTGGGGTCTGGCCAACGTGCTGACCCGCAAGGCCGCGCCGCCGGACGCCCTGCGCTGGATGGTCTGGGTCAGCGCCGTCCCGCCGCTGCCGTTGCTGGGCCTGTCCCTGCTGGTCGAGGGGCCCGACGCGGACCTGCGCGCCCTGCGCGGGATCACCGCGGCCGGACTGGGCGCGATCGGCTACGTCGGGCTGGTCTCCACCCTGTTCGGCTTCGTCGCCTGGAGCTTCCTGCTGCGCAACTACGACGCGACCGCCGTCGCGCCCTACTCGCTGCTGGTCCCGGTGTTCGGGATGTCCTCGGCCTGGCTGCTGCTGGGCGAGCGGATCAGCCCGACCGCCGCCGCGGCCGCGCTGCTGGTGATCGCCGGGATCGGGATCACCGCGCTGCGCCCGGGGGCCGCTACCGGCGTGGTGGCCCGGCTTCGAGGAAGCGGGCCTCGGCCGAGCGCAGCACCCGCAGCAGCACCTCCTCGTCGGCGGGGCTGACCTCGCCGAAGTACTCCTGCGCCACCTCGTCCCGGACCTGTCCGATCCGCTCCACCGCCGCCCGGCCGGCCTCGGTCAGCAGGATCCGCACCGCCCGCCGGTCGGCCGGGTCGGGGCTGCGCTCGACCAGGCCGGCCTCCTCCAGCGCGTCGACCACGGTGGTCGCCGAGCGCGGGGCGATGTGCAGCTTGTCGGCGAGGTCGCTCAGCCGCATCGCGTGGTCCGGCGTCTCGCAGCCGGGCACGTGGGCGAGCGTGCGCAGCGCCCGGGCCTGGCCGGGGGTGATGCCGTAGGGCTCCAGCCGCCAGCCGGTCTGACGGCGGATCCGCTTGATCGCCCTGGTCATCGCGTCGGCCAGTTCGGCGGCGGTGTCCGGGGTGCCGGACCGGGGGCCGGAGGAGGGGTCCGCCGGTTCGTCGGTCGGCGTGGTGGTCATCGGCGGTCTCCTCGGCTGGCGTCCGCCCAAGGGTAGCCGTCGGTCCGGGGCCCGCGGCCGGCGGCGGAGGGTGATCGCGGAAATATGTTGAGCTTAGCTCAGTATCTGGGTTAGCGTTGCCCCGAGTGAGGGGACCCTAAGTTCCCCTCCCCGACCTTGGAGGACCCATGCCCCGCTCCGAAGCCCGCGTCGCCACCGACCGCCCGGGCCGTTACGCCAAGCAGCTCACCGCCCACATGGGGCGCAAGATCGAGGCCGTCTACTCGGAGGAGACCGGCCGCGGCACGATGGTCTTCGGCGCCGGCACCGCCACCCTGGAGGCACAGCCCGACGCGCTGCTGCTCACCGTCGAAGGCGAGCGCGAGAACCTGCCCGGCCTGGAGGACGTCGTCGGCCGCCACCTCGTCCGCTTCGGCGCCCGCGACGAACTCGTCATCGCATGGCACCGGGACAACGGCGAGCCCGGCCTCGTTCACCGCAACGAAGAGGCCCCCGAAGCCTGACGACCCCCGGAACCCGGCCGGGGCAGCCACCGGGCGAACGCCCACAGCACCAGGACGGCCAGGCACCAGCTCGCCACCACGTCCAGCAGCCAGTGGAAATCGCTCCACACCAGCCCCGCGCCCACCCCGAGCGACAACAGCACCGCACCCGCCGTCAACCCCCGGACGGCGCACGGCCCCGCCACCCGGGCCAGCAACAGCGCCGCCACCCCGTACGAGACCGCCGCGGTCGCGGTGTGCCCGGACGGGTACCAGCCCCACTGGCCCGCCGCCAGCGGCTCCCCGAGCGGACCCGGCCGGGCGAAGGCCGCCTTCGCCGGGACCACCAGCAACGGGATCAGCACCGCCGTCAGCGCCGCCACCGGCAGCGGCAGCCACCAGCGCCCGGCCCCGGCCCGGCGCCCGAGCCACGCGGCCAGAGCACCGGCCAGCAGCAGCACCGGGACCGCCGGAACGCTGCTGCCCAGGTCCGACAGGAGGAGACCGAGCCGGTCGAGCAAGGCGTTCGGGAAGTCCCGGTGGGCCGAACGGACCGCCCGGCGGACCCAGCGGTCCACACCGAGCAGCGGCCCCTCCGCCGCGACCTGCCAGGACACCACCACCAGCAGCACCGCCGCGACCACCGGCACCGCCACCGACCGCGCCACCCGGCCCGGCAAGGCGGACAGCCGCCCCGGAGCAGGGGGGAGAGCTCCGGGGCGGCTCTGATGATCGCCGTTCCGCGCGCCCCGGGGGGTGTGGGTCGGACGGTCGGTCGATCGGCCTTCGGTGGGCGCCGACCCTCCCGGGCCGGCCTGGTCGTCCTCGTGCGGCACCCGCGCGACCGGCCCCGGAAGGGGCCCCGCGGACGGCCGCGCCAACGGCTGAGGCTCGCTGTCCATCTGCGATGACACTACGTCAACAGCCCTTCCGCGCCGAGCGCCTTCAGCGATTCCGCACACCATCTTCACCCCGCGCCGGGCAACCTCCGGGGCACCCCGTCGATCATGCCCGGACCGCCCGCGCGGCACGCCGGAAACCGAACGGCCCGTGCGGACCAAGAGGTCCCCACGGGCCGTTCAGCGCTGTCCGGACAACCCTCCGGCGGGGGTTCACGACCTGACGGGCGACACCGCTCAGAGGGCGGCGAACGCACCCTCCAGGATGTCCAGGCCCTCGGTCAGCAGGTGCTCCGGCATGACCAGCGGCGGCAGGAAGCGCAGCACGTTGCCGTAGGTGCCGGCCGTCAGCACGACCAGGCCCTCGGCGTGGCAGGCCTTGGCGAGGGCCGCGGTGGCCGCCGCGTTCGGCTCCTTGCCGCCCGGCAGCACCAGCTCGACGGCGATCATCGCACCGCGGCCGCGGACCTCACCGATGATCTCGTACTTCTCCTGCATGGCCCGCAGGCGGCCCAGCATGATCTCGCCGATCCGCCGCGCCTTGCCGTTGAGGTCCAGCTCCTTCATGGTCTCGATGGCACCCAGCGCGGCGGCACAGGCCACCGGGTTGCCACCGTAGGTGCCACCCAGACCACCGGTCTGCGCGGCGTCCATGATCTCGGCGCGGCCGGTCAGCGCGGACAGCGGCAGACCGCCGGCGATGCCCTTCGCGGTGGTGATCAGGTCCGGGACGATGCCCTCGTCCTCGCACGCGAACCACTGGCCGGTACGGCAGAAACCGGTCTGGATCTCGTCCGCGACGAACACGATGCCGTTCGCCTTCGCGAACTCCACGATCGCCGGCAGGAAGCCCTTGGCCGGCTCGATGAAGCCGCCCTCGCCCTGGATCGGCTCAATGATGATCGCGGCGACGTTCTCGGCACCGATCTGCTTGTTGATCGCGTCGATCGCCTGGGCCGCGGCCTCGGCGGCGGCATTCTCCGCACCGGTCAGCCAGCGGTACGGGTAGGCGACCGGCACCCGGTAGACCTCGGGGGCGAACGGACCGAAGCCCTGCTTGTACGGCATGTTCTTCGCCGTCAGCGCCAGCGTCAGGTTGGTGCGGCCGTGGTAGCCGTGGTCGAACACCACGATGGCCTGGCGCTTGGTGTAGGCGCGGGCGATCTTCACCGCGTTCTCGACGGCCTCGGAACCCGAGTTGAACAGCGCGGTGCGCTTCTCGTGGTCACCCGGGGTCAGCTCGTTCAGCTGCTCGGCGACCGCCACATAACCCTCGTACGGGGTCACCATGAAACAGGTGTGCGTGAAGTTGCCCAGCTGCTCGGTCGTCCGGGCCACCACGGCCTCGGCGCTGTTGCCGACGTTCGTCACGGCGATGCCGGAACCGAAGTCGATCAGCGAGTTGCCGTCCACGTCCTCCAGCACGCCGCCGTTGGCACGGGACACGTACACCGGCAGGGTGGTGCCGACACCGGCCGCCACCGCACCCAGCTTGCGGGCGTGCAGCTCCTGCGACTTCGGACCGGGGATCGCGGTGACCAGGCGGCGCTCCTGCGGGAGCGGCGTTGCGGCGCTCATGGGGTTTCTCCAGACTTCTCGGCTCGGTGCTTCGCAGGCTACGGCCGCCCTCCCCACCCGGGCACGCGCCACTCGGTAGCAGTGCGCCGTCCGACTTGTCCGGCACGGCCAGCGCGGGCGGCACGACTACCCGCAGGCCACGCTCCACTACCCTGAGCGCGGGCGTGTCGCCGGTACGGCGGCATGGGTATGGCGGCACCGACGGCGGTCGGGCCGGGCGGGCGGGCGAGGGAGCGGGGCCGTACATGGCACAGGACGGGGCACACCACCACGGCGAGCACACCACCACCAGCCCCCCGAGCCCCTTGCCCCACCAACGCCCCGGCGGGGGCACCGCCCCCTTCGACCTCGCCGCCTGGGCCTGCGCCCCGCGCCCCGACGCCGAACCGGGCGTCTACCGGCTCGGCTACCGCCGCCTCGACCCGGAGCGGGCGGAGGCGGCCAAGGTGGCCACCTGGCCGCTGCTGCTGCGGGCGGGGCTGAACGCGGTGGTGGGGTGGCTGGTCTTCGTCTACGGCGTTGAGTTCGCCACGGACGGGGCGACGGTGATCGGAATACTTCCGTCGAAATCGGCCTTCGTCGCGACCTCGGTGGTCCTCACGCTGAACATCCTGGTGATGGGCATCGTCATCAAGGTCTTCGGCCGGATGGGTCGCTGGCCCGAGGTGTGGCGCCGCTACGTCTCGCCGCTGCTGTCGCGCACGGTGACGCAGGAGCGGCCCGTCGAGGAGGACACCCCGGGGGCGGCCGAGGGCGTGCGGGGGCAGGATCCGTGGGACGGGCTGCGCCGGGGCGGTGCGGTCGGGGCGGCGGCCCGGCTGGACGGTGAGGCCGTGGGGGACGTCGACTACGTGCGGATCCGGCGTGCCTGGGAGTCCGCCCAGGCGGACCCGGTGTTCGTGCCCGCCTTCGACGAGCAGGTGGCCTCGCGCGGTGCGGCGGCCTTCGCCCATCCTTCCGGGTCGCGCGAGCTGCCCGGTCGTGCCGAGCGGCACGATCTGCTGCTCGGCCAGGTCCGGCTGGGCACCGCGCAGGACGTCCCGAAGAACCCGTTGGGCCACCGGGCGGCCGGTTTCGCGCTGGACCCGGCGGTGCTGGGCACGTCGCTGCTGGCGGTGGGCCCGGCCGGTACGGGGAAGACGGCGCGGCTGGCTCGGCCGGTGGCGGAGGCGTTGTGCCTGCAGGCGTTGTCGGGTACGGCCTGTGCGGTGGTGGTCGGGGCGGCGGATGCCGATCTCGGCCCGGACGCCTGGTACGACGTGGTGATCGCGCCCGGCGATCCGTCCTCGTTGTACGGGCTGGACCTCTACGGCGCCGCACGGGACCCCGACGAGGCGGCCGCCCGGCTGGCCGAGGCGTTGCTGCCGGACGAGCTGACCGCCCGCGCGGAGCACGCCCGGACCGCGTTGCAGCAAGTGGTGGGCCCGTTCCACGCGGCGTACGGCCGTTACCCGGGGGTGCGGGAGCTGCGGGCGCTGCTGGCGGGTGACCCGGATGTGCTGGCGCCCCTGGTGAAGGCGCTCGGGGTGGCCGGCCGGCTGGCCGTCCACGAGCGGGACCTGGAGCACCGGGAGCGGCAGCGCGACCGGGCGGACGACCCCGGGGCGCTGCTGGCGGACCGGCTGGCGTTGTTGGAGCGGCCCGCCTTCGAGGGGGCCTTCGCGACCGATGGGACCGGTCGGCCCCCGTTCGCGATGCGGGTGCTGGACCATCCGCTGCGGGTGCGGGTGAAGTTGCCCGAGCGGAGTCACCCGGAGGCGGCGCGGATGCTGTCCCGGCTGGTGGTGGGGCAGTTCGTGCAGGCGGCCGGGGCCCGCGAGGACCGTTCGCTGTTCGCGGGCCTGGTGGTGGACGACGCCTCGGCGGCGCTGGACGCCACCGCGGTGCGCGGCCTGCAGCGGGTGCGCGGGGCGAACGCGGGCGCGGTGCTGTTGCTGCGGACACTGGTGGACCTGCCGGAGGCGCTGCGGGCTCCGCTGTTCGGCGCGGTCGGCTGCCGGATGGCGTTCCCGGGGATCGCGCCGTGGGACGGGAAGCTGTTCTCGGAGGCCTGGGGGACTCACCTGGTGCAGGAGACTGCGGTCACCCACACCCCCGACACCTCCGGTGGGGTGATACGGCGGGCCGGGCGGGTCGGGCGGAAGGCGTTGTCGGGGACGACGGCGCAGACGGAGTCGGTGACGACGCGGGACGTGGAGCGGCTGCGGTGGTCGCCGTCGGATCTGGCGCACGCGCTGCCGGCGGGGCATGCGGTGGTGTCGTTGACGGCGGTGTCGGGGGAGCAGGTGCCGCCGTTGCTGGTGGATCTCCGGGGTTGACGGCGGGGTGCCGGGGAAGTCGCCTTCGAGGTGGATTCGGCAGTGCGGGTTGTCCGGGGCGTCCATAATGAAGGGGAGAGACCCTCACCAGTCCCACGTCCCTCTCCTCGCCCGGCCGCAACGGCGCGGTCAGGTCGATCCTTCGAAGGTGCCATGCCCCCCACACTCGCCTCCGTCGTCCGTAACACGTCGCTCCATCTGACGGTTCTCGCCGGTGCGGATCACCTGGAACGTCCGGTCCGCTGGGTGCACACCAGTGAGCTGGACGACCCGACGCCGTTCCTGGAGGGTGGCGAGCTGCTGCTCACCACCGGTATCAAGCTGGGCCGTACGGCGGCGCAGTTGCAGGCGTATGTGCACCGGTTGGCCGACGCGGGGGTGGTCGGGCTGGGGCTGGGGGTGGGGTTGTCGCACACGGAGGTGCCGCAGCCGCTGGTGGACGCGGCGGCGCAGCGCGGGCTGCCGTTGTTGCGGGTGCCGGAGCCGACGCCGTTCATCGCGATCAGCAAGGTGGTGTCGGCGGCGCTGGCCGCGGAGCAGTACGAGGCGGTGACGACCAGCTTCGAGGCGCAGGAGGAGTTGACCCGGGCGGCGCTCGGCAAGGACGGTACGACGGCGGTGGTGCGTCGGCTGGCGGCCCGGCTGGGGGGTTGGGCGGCGCTGTACGACGGGTCGGGCGCGCTGTCGGTGGTGGCGCCGGACTGGGCGGCGCGCCGGGCGGGGCGGCTGGCGGCGGAGGTGGACCGGCTGCGTCGGCGGCCGGCGCCGTCGAGTGCGGCGTTGCAGGGGCGCGCGCCGGGGATAGACACGGCGGACGAGGACTATGTGGTGGTCCAGTCGCTGGGGGCGGACCGGCGGGCCCGGGGTTTCCTGGCGGTGGGGACCGAGGACCGGATCACGCCGACCGAGCGGTATGTGCTGAACGCGGCGGTGGCGCTGCTGACCCTCACCCTGGAGCGGTCGCGGGAGTTGCGGCAGGCCGAGGAGCGGATGGGCGCGGCGCTGCTGCGGATGGTGCTGGCCGGTGAGGTGGCGACGGCCCGACAGGTGGCGGTGGGGCTGTTCGGGGGGCTGCCGGAGGGGACGATACGGGTTCTGGTGGCCGGGGCGGGACCGGCGAACGCGGATGCCGTGGAGGCGCTCGGGGAGCTGGGCGACCGGGCCGAGCAGGCGGGCGCCCGGGTGGGGGAGAAGCTGCTGGTGGCGCGGGAGGACGGTGCGCACGGGCAGCGGCTGATGGTGCTGGCGTTGGACAACGGTGCGGTGCACCGGGCTTGTCTGGGCACGGTGGAGGAGCACGAGGGCCTGTCGTTGGGTGTCTCGGCGCCGGCCGCGCTGGAGGAGGCCGGGACGGCGCACGCGCAGGCCGAGCGGGCGTTGGCGGTGGCGTTGCGCGGCGGCCGCCGGTCGGTGGACCACGAGGAGGTCGGCGCGGGGTCGCTGCTGCCGCTGCTGGGCGAGGACGCGGTGACGGCCTTCGCGGAGGGGTTGCTGCGGCCGTTGCGGGAGCACGATCGGACGGCCCGCGGGGATCTGGTGGCGTCGTTGCGGGCGTGGTTGTCCCGGCACGGCCAGTGGGACGCGGCGGCGGCGGACCTGGGGGTGCACCGGCACACGTTGCGCTACCGGATGCGCCGGGTCGAGGAGCTGCTGGGGCGCTCGCTGGACGACACGGACGTGCGGATGGAGCTGTGGCTGGCGCTGCGTTCCGGCGAGGAGTGACATACGGGGTGGCACGGTCGGTTCACGCGGCCGGTGGCGGGCGGCGGGCGGCGGACGAGGCTCCGGCGGTGCGCGGACCGCGCCCCGGTAGGACGTGGTGGAGTGGCCCCGGGGGCGAACGCTCCTAGTCGGCCAATCCGGTCGGCGCGTCGCCCCGCCTACCCTCAAATCCGGGTCCCACGTCCGTGGGCCGTAGGACAGACGAGGAGAGGGCCGGTACCACGGTGACCACCACGTACGATTTCTGGCTCGCCGGCCGCCGGGCGAGCGGTGACGCCGACTTCGAGGTGCACAACAGCTGGGACGGCCGTCTGGTCGGCAAGGTGAGCATCCCGACCGAGGCCCAGGTCGAGGAGGCGCTGGACGCCGCCGTGGCCGCGCTGCCGGTGTTCGCCGCCACTCCGGCGCACCAGCGTGCCGCCGCCCTGGACCACGTGGCCAAGCGGCTGAGCGAGCGCACCGAGGAGCTCGCCCAGCTGGTCAGCGCCGAGAACGGCAAGCCGATCAAGTGGGCCCGCGGTGAGATCGGCCGTGCGGTGTCGGTCTTCCGCTGGGCCGCCGAGGAGGCGCGTCGCACCAACGGCGAGACCATGCGCCTGGACACCGACCCGGGCGGCGTGGGCCGTTTCGCGGTGGTGCGCCGTTTCCCGCGCGGCGTGGTGCTCGGGATCGCCCCGTTCAACTTCCCGCTGAACCTGGTCGCCCACAAGGTCGCCCCGGCGATCGCGGTCGGTGCGCCGATCATCCTGAAGCCGGCTCCGTCGACCCCGCTGTCGGCGATGGTGCTGGGCGAGATCCTGGCCGAGACCGATCTGCCGGTCGGCTCCTGGTCGATTCTGACCGTGCCGAACGACCGGATGCCGGCCCTGGTGCAGGACGAGCGCCTGCCGGTGATCTCCTTCACGGGTTCGGACAAGGTCGGCTACCAGATCATGGACTCGGTGCCGCGCAAGCACTGCACCCTGGAGCTCGGCGGCAACGCCGCGGCCGTGGTGCTCGCCGACTGGTCCTCGGAGGCCGACCTGGACTGGGCGGCCACCCGGATCGCGATGTTCGCGAACTACCAGGGCGGCCAGTCGTGCATCTCGGTGCAGCGGGTGATCGCCGACGCCTCGGTGTACGACGCGCTGGTGGAGAAGGTCGTCGCGAAGGTCAAGGCGCAGGTCACCGGTGACCCGGGCGACGACGCGACCGATGTCGGCCCGCTGATCGACGAGAACGCCGCGAAGCGCGTCGAGTCCTGGGTCGAGGACGCGGTCGCCAAGGGCGCCAAGGTGCTCACCGGCGGCTCCCGCGAGGGTGCGACCTACGCCCCGACCGTGCTGGCCGACCTGCCCGGGGACGCCATCCTGGCCAAGGCCGAGGTGTTCGGCCCGGTGCTGTCGCTGCACAAGGTGGACGGCGTGGACGAGGCCTTCGCGGCGGTCAACGACTCCGCGTTCGGCCTTCAGGCGGGTGTGTTCACCCACGACCTGCAGACCGCCTTCCGCGCCCACCGGGAGCTGGAGGTCGGCGGTGTGATCATCGGCGACGCGCCGTCCTACCGCGCCGACCAGATGCCGTACGGCGGCGTCAAGGACTCCGGTGTCGGCCGTGAGGGCGTCAAGTACGCGATGGACGACTACACCGTCGAGAAGGTCATGGTCCTGACCGGCCTCGACCTCTGAGCGACGTCGTGGCAGTGCCGTAGCGCTGCGGTGGGAGGGCCCGGTTCGTCGAACCGGGCCCTCCCGGCGTTTCGCGCCCCCGCGCGGGCTCAGCCGTCGTGCCCGGCGGCCTCCTCGACGGCCTCCTCGACGGCGACGTTCCCGGAGACCAGTTCCAGGGTCAGTCCGGCGGTGCCGGGCTCGTGCAACAGGGCGGCCAGGACGGCGGCGACGTCGGCCCGGTCGACCGCGCCGCGGTCGACCGAGGGGGCGAGCCGGACCAGGCCGGTGCCGGGGCCGTCGGTGAGCCGCCCGGGGCGCAGCACGGTCCAGTCCAGGCCGGTGCGGGCCCGGACGGCGTCGTCGGCGGCGCCCTTGGCCCGCAGGTAGGTCTCGAAGACCTCGTCGGCGGGGAAGCGGGCGTCGGCGTCGGCGGCCATCGCCGAGACCATCAGGTACCGGCGGATCCCGGCGAGTTCGGCGGCGTCGGCGAGCAGTACGGCGGCGTCCCGGTCGACGGTGTTCTTGCGGGCGGCGCCGCTGCCCGGTCCGGCGCCGGCGGCGAAGACGACCGCGTCGGCGCCGGTCAGCAGTCCGGCGAGCTGGGTGGCGGTGGCGGCCTCCAGGTCGAGCAGCAGTGGTTCGGCGCCGGCGTCGACGAGGTCCTGGGCCTGTTCGGGGCGGCGGATGATGCCGGCGGGGCGTTCGCCGCGGGCGGCGAGCAGCCGTTCCAGCCGGAGCGCGATCTGTCCGTGGCCCCCGGCGATGACGGTACGCATGGTTCCGACGGTAGCCCGGGACGGGCCGGGCGGCCCGGGGAGGTCGTCCTGGGAAGTCCGGGGCGGCCCGGGGAAGTCCGGGGAAGTCCGGGGCGGTGCCGCGGACAGGACACAATGGGCGCATGACTTCGCTCGCCCACCCGCAGCTGCGCTTCACGCCCACCGTGGCGGACCCCTCCGGCCCCCGGGAGCTGGTGATCCTGGGTTCCACCGGTTCGATCGGCACCCAGGCGATCGACGTGGTGCTCCGCAACCCGGACCGCTTCCGGGTGGTCGCGCTGTCGGCGGCGGGCGGCCGGGTGGAGCTGCTCGCCGAGCAGGCGGTGCGGCTGGGCGTGCACACCGTGGCGGTGGCCGATCCGGCGGCCGAGCCGGCGCTGCGCGAGGCGCTGGCCGCGAAGGCGGCCGGCGGTCCGCTGCCGACCGTGCTGGTGGGCCCGGACGCGGCAACCGAGCTGGCCGCCCTGGAGTGCCACTCGGTGCTGAACGGCATCACCGGTTCGATCGGTCTGCGGCCGACGCTGGCCGCGCTGGAGGCGGGCCGGGTGCTGGTGCTGGCCAACAAGGAGTCGCTGATCGTCGGTGGTCCGCTGGTGAAGGCGGTGGCGAAGCCGGGCCAGATCGTGCCGGTGGACTCCGAGCACGCCGCGCTGTTCCAGGCGCTGGCCGGCGGGACCCGGGCCGAGGTGCGCAAGCTGGTGGTCACCGCCAGCGGCGGCCCGTTCCGCAACCGCACCCGGGAGCAGCTGGCCGGGGTGACCCCGCAGGACGCGCTGGCGCACCCGACCTGGTCGATGGGCCCGGTCGTCACGATCAACTCCGCCACCCTGGTGAACAAGGGCCTGGAGGTGATCGAGGCGCACCTGCTGTACGACGTGCCGTTCGACCGGATCGAGGTCGTCGTCCATCCGCAGTCGGTGGTGCACTCGATGGTGGAGTTCACCGACGGTTCGACCCTGGCCCAGGCGAGCCCGCCGGACATGCGGATGCCGATCGCGCTGGGCCTGGGCTGGCCGGACCGGGTGCCGGACGCCGCTCCCGCCTGCGACTGGACCAAGGCCGCCACGTGGGAGTTCTTCCCGCTGGACGACGAGGCCTTCCCGGCGGTCGAGCTGGCCCGCGAGGTGGGCGCCCTGGGCGCCACCTTCCCGGCGGTCTTCAACGCGGCGAACGAGGAGTGCGTGGAGGCATTTCTGAAGGGCCGCCTCGCCTTCACCGGAATCGTGGACACTGTTGCCAAGGTCGTGGCCGAGCACGGTCAGCGGGACGGCGCCGCGGCGGCGGGAACTTCCCTGACGGTGGAGGACGTCCTGCACGCGGAGGACTGGGCGCGCGCCCGGGCCCGCGAGCTGGCGGCCGGCTGACGGTCGGCCAATGGCCCCGATTGCGGTAGGACGAGACGATGAGCGGAGCGGCATGACGGAGGACCAACGGTGGCAACGGTTTTGACGGTGGTCGGCATCCTGGTCTTCGTCATCGGGCTGCTCATCTCGATCGCCTGGCACGAACTCGGCCACCTCTCCACGGCCAAGCTGTTCGGCATCCGGGTGCCGCAGTACATGGTCGGCTTCGGCCCGACCCTCTGGTCGCGCCGGAAGGGCGAGACCGAGTACGGCATCAAGGCGATCCCGTTCGGCGGGTACATCCGGATGATCGGGATGTTCCCGCCGGGCGAGGACGGCCGGATCACCAAGCGCAGCAGTTCGCCCTGGCGAACCATGATCGAGGACGCTCGCGAGGCCTCCTACGAGGAGATCCAGGAGGGTGACGAGAGCCGGCTCTTCTACACCCGCAAGCCCTGGAAGCGCATGATCGTCATGTTCGCCGGTCCGTTCATGAACCTGATCCTGGCGTTCGGGCTCTTCCTGACCGTCATGATGGGCTTCGGCGTCAACATGAGCGTGCCGACGGTCAGCTCGGTCGAGAAGTGCGTGGTCAAGGTCGGCCAGCCCCGGGACACCTGCCCGGAGGGCGCCCCGCAGACCCCGGCCGCCCAGGCCGGACTCAGGGCGGGCGACCGGATCCTCTCCTTCGACGGCGACCGGATCCACAGCTACGACCAGCTCCAGGCGGACATCCGGGAGTCGGCCGGCCGGAGCGTGCCGGTCGTGGTCGAGCGGGCCGGGGAGCAGGTCACCCTCAACCCGACCATCGCGGTCAACGACGTCCAGAAGTACGACGGCAACGGCGTCCCGCTCAAGGGCCAGAGCGTCCAGGCCGGGTTCCTCGGATTCACTCCCGCGAGTGGTGTGGTCCGGCTGGGATTCGGGCAGTCGGTCGACCGGATGTACGACATGACCGAGAACGGGGTGAAGTCGCTGATCGCGTTGCCGGGCAAGATCCCGGGGCTGTGGAACGCGGTCGTCGGCGACGCCCCGCGCGATCCGGACTCGCCGATCGGCATGGTCGGCGCCGCCCGGGTCAGCGGCGAGGTCTTCTCGCTCGACATCCCCGGCACCCAGCGGATCGCGTTCTACGTGAACCTGCTGGCCGGCATCAACCTGTCGCTCTTCCTCTTCAACATGCTGCCGCTGCTCCCGCTGGACGGCGGGCACATTGCCGGCGCGGCCTGGGAGGCGGTCCGGCGCCGGTTCGCACAGCTGTTCCGGCGGCCCGACCCGGGCCCCTTCGACGTCGCCAAGCTGATGCCGGTGGCGTACGTGGTGGCCAGCATCTTCATCGGCTTCACCCTGCTGGTGATGGTCGCCGACCTGGTGAACCCGGTGAAGATCAGTTAGGGCGTTCGGGCACCACGGGTGTGCTGGGCGCCATGACGGTGCCGTACCGTGGAGGCCGGGTGCGCGATCGTCAGCGCGCCCGGCCTCGGCCGTGTCACGGCCGGGCGGTCGACCACACCTCAACCCCGGGGAACCCTGCGCACATGACCGCGATCTCGCTCGGTATTCCGTCCCTGCCGCTCAAGCCGCTGGCCAAGCGCCGTTACTCCCGGCAGATCATGGTCGGCAATGTGCCGGTCGGCGGCGACGCGCCGGTCTCGGTGCAGTCGATGACCACCACCGTGACCTCGGACATCAACGCCACGCTCCAGCAGATCGCCCAGCTCACCGCGTCCGGGTGCCAGATCGTCCGGGTCGCCGTGCCCTCGCAGGACGACGCCGACGCGCTGCCGATCATCGCCAGGAAGTCGCAGATCCCGGTCATCGCGGACATCCACTTCCAGCCCAAGTACGTCTTCGCGGCGATCGACGCCGGCTGCGCGGCGGTGCGTGTGAACCCGGGCAACATCAAGGCCTTCGACGACAAGGTCGGCGAGATCGCCAAGGCCGCCAAGGACGCGGGCATCCCGATCCGGATCGGCGTCAACGCCGGCTCGCTGGACAAGCGGCTGATGGAGAAGTACGGCCGGGCCACCCCGGAGGCGCTGGTCGAGTCGGCGCTGTGGGAGTGCTCGCTGTTCGAGGAGCACGACTTCCGCGACATCAAGATCTCGGTCAAGCACAACGACCCGGTCGTGATGATCAACGCCTACCGCCAGCTCGCCGCCGCGTGCGACTACCCGCTGCACCTCGGCGTGACCGAGGCCGGGCCGGCCTTCCAGGGCACCATCAAGTCGGCGGTCGCCTTCGGCGCGCTGCTGGCCGAGGGCATCGGCGACACCATCCGGGTCTCGCTCTCCGCCCCGCCGGCCGAGGAGATCAAGGTCGGCAACCAGATCCTGGAGTCGCTCGGACTGCGCGAGCGCGGCCTGGAGATCGTCTCCTGCCCCTCCTGCGGACGCGCCCAGGTCGACGTCTACAAGCTCGCGGAGGAGGTCACCGCCGGGCTGGAGGGCATGGAGGTGCCGCTGCGGGTGGCCGTCATGGGCTGCGTCGTGAACGGCCCGGGCGAGGCCCGCGAGGCCGACCTCGGGGTCGCCTCCGGCAACGGCAAGGGGCAGATCTTCGTCAAGGGCGAGGTCATCAAGACCGTTCCGGAGTCGAAGATCGTCGAGACCCTGATCGAGGAGGCGCTCAAGCTCGCCGAGCAGATGCAGGCGGCCGGCGTCGAGGCGGGCGCGCCGACGGTGGTCGCCGGGGAGTGACCCCCGCGCGGCTTGTGCGGGAGCGAACCCCGCGTAGCTTGTTCTGACAGCCGTAGGTTGTCCTGACCGTACGGGAGCACCCGTGCGGTGCATTCCGGAAGCGGGGCCGTCCGTTCGCGGACGGCCCCGCGGCCGTAGCCGGGTGGGGCCACGGAGTAGGGTGCGGCCAGAGTCGTCTCAGTGAGGTGCTGTCTCGATGCTCGATCGAGGTGTGATGCTCCCGAGCTCCTTCCAGGCCGCCCGGGCCCTGGCCACCACCCGCGTGCTGGAGCCGCCGGACCTCCCGGACGCCCTGGAGATCCTCCACCGCGACCCGGTCGCCAACGCGTTCGTCGCCACCAGGGTCGAGGCCGTCGGGCTGGACCCGTGGCGGCTCGGCGGGGAGTTGTGGGGCTGGTACGACGGGGACGGCGTGCTGGACGCGCTCTGCTACGCCGGGGCGAACCTGGTCCTCGTCGACGCCGGGTCGGAGGCGGTCGCGGCGTTCGCGGAGCGGGCCCGCCGGCAGGGGCGGCGCTGCTCCTCGATCGTCGGGCCGGCGGCGGCCACGGCGGCCTTCTGGGCGCTGCTGGAACGCAGTTGGGGGCCGGCCCGGGACGTGCGGGCGCACCAGCCGCTGTTGGCGACCTCGGTGCCGTCGGCGGAGATCGCGCCGGATCCGCTGGTGCGCAGGGTGCGGCGCGACGAGGTCGAGGCGCTGATGCCGGCCTGCGTGGCGATGTTCACCGAGGAGGTGGGGGTGTCGCCGCTGGCGGGGGACGGCGGGCTCCTCTACCAGGCCCGGGTGGCCGAACTCGTGTCCGCCGGGCGGTCGTTCGCGCGGTTCGGGGAGGACGGGCAGGTCGTCTTCAAGGCGGAGATCGGGGCGGTGACGGAGGGGGCCTGTCAGATCCAGGGGGTCTGGGTCGCTCCGGAGCACCGGGGGCAGGGGCTCTCCGAGACCGGGATGGCGGCGGTCCTGGACGTCGCGTTGCGGGAGGTGGCGCCGGTGGCGTCGCTGTACGTCAACGACTTCAACCTGCGGGCCCGGGCCGCGTACCGGCGGGTGGGGTTCCGGGAGGTCGGGGCGTTCATGAGCGTGCTGTTCTGAGGGGAGGCCCGGGCCGGGCGGGCGCGGTGTGCGAGGTGCTGTTGGGATCTTCGGCCGCGCCGCCGGGCCACGGGTAGTAACGTCCGGAGCATGGATCAGCTGACCGGGGTGACGATCGAGGCCATCGACCTTGCGGCCTGGGCGCCGCAGGCGCTGGAGGTCCAGGCGGTGGCGTTCGGGCTGACGCCCGAAGAGGTCGCGGTACGGCTGCACATCGTGGGGCGGCACGCCCAGCAGCCGGGGGTGATCGCGCTGGGGGCGATGAGCGGGGGGCAGCTGGTCGGGTTCGGGTACGGGATGCCCAACCAGCGGGAGCACTGGTGGAGCACGGTGATCGAGCCCTACCTGGCCGCCCGGGGGTACGGGGACTGGCTGGACGGGGTCTTCGCCGTCACCGAGCTGCACGTGCTGCCGGAGTTCCAGGGACAGGGGGTCGGCTCGCGGATCATCCGGACCCTGTGCGAGGCGTCGGGCCTGGACCGGAGCATCCTCTCGGCGATCGACGCGGAGACGCCGGCGCGGCGGCTGTACCGGTCGTTGGGGTACCAGGACCTGGCGCGGGCGGTGCGGTTTCCGGCGACGGACCGGCTGTACGCGGTGATGGGGGCCCGGCTGCCCCTGCGGGGAACCGGGGTCCAGCAGTCCAAGTACCTCTGACCCCAAGGGTCTTGGGGTCAGAGGGAGTCGGCGAATTCGAGGTGGAGCTCGGCGTCCTCGCGGCGGTCCGCGGCGAGGGCGCGGAGGGCGAGGTCGACGGCCCGGAAGAGGGTCCAGCCGCGCAGGCGCTCCCGGTCGACCTCGAGGGACTCGGCGAGCCGGCCCAGACGGCGGCGGACGGCCGCGGGGGCGCCGGGGGAGCCGAGCAGGGTGTCGGCGCGGTCCAGGGCGAGACGGGCCAGGTCGTAGGCGCGCTCGCCGGCCAGCGGGCTCGGGTCGACGGCCAGCCAGGGGGCCCGGTCGGCGGCCAGGACGTTGCCGTGGTGGAAGTCGCCGTGCAGGAGGAAGGACTCGTCGGCGGAGTCGGCCAGGCTCCGGGCGGTGTCCAGGGCCTCGGCGATCAGCTGCCGCGCTTCGGCGGCGGCGGGGTGGGGGTGTTCCGCGAGGCGGGCGGCGGCGGCGATCCGTTGGGCGGCGGCGGGGAAGGGGTGGCCCTCGGGGAGTTCCGTCCAGAGCCGGTGCAGCAGGCTGGTGGCCTCCAGTGCGGCCTTGGGCTCGGCGAGGGAACGCAGCGGGATCTCGCCGTGGAGGCGTTCGAGCAGGAGGACCCCCTCGGCGGGGACGGCGTCGAGCAGGAGGACGGCTCCGCGGCCCGCCCAGTGGGCGAGGGCGGTGTGCTCCTGGGCGGTCTCGGGGGTGGGCAGGCCGATCTTGAGGACGGCGGGGGAGAGGTCGTCGCGGTGGACGTACGCGACGAGGCTGAGGCTGCCGCCGGGGTCGAGGATCCGTTCGAGCGTGAGGTTCCAGGCGGCGAGGTGGGTGGCGGCCTTCGCGGGGAGGTCGGCCAGCCATTGGCGGCCGGCCTCGCCGTGGGTGGCGGTGACGGTGTTCGTCAGCCAGGTGGGGACGGTGATGGTGGCTTCGGCTCCCGACATGGGTCCATTGTCGGGGTTTGGGAGGGCGGGGGCGCTCGGGAGGGTGCCGGCTTCCGGGCGGGAGGCGGGCGCGGGGGCTCCGGGTCAGCCGGGGGTGCCGGGGAAGGGGGTGGCGGGGGCGCCCCAGTGGTGGGCGCGCAGGGTGGCTTCGCGGAGGGCGGTGGCGGCGAGGAGGCGGTAGGGGGCGGGGACGGCGGGGACCAGGTCGGCGTAGGCGGTGGTCAGGCGGGTTTCCAGGTGGACGGCGAGTTTGGCGGCGTCGGTGGGGGAGGTGACGGGGAAGGGGAGCCGGTAGCCGCCGGCGGCGGGGGCGGGGGCGGCGGTGAGGGTACCGAGGAGGCGTTGCCAGGCGTCGCGTTGGGCCTGGTGGGCGGCGTGGGTGGTGCGGGCGTCGGCGCGTTGGGGGTCGTCGGGGAAGTGGGCGCCGACGACGCCGTAGCCGTAGACGGCGGCGTGCTCGGCGCCGAGGGCGGCCTGGAGGGCGGGGACGGCGGCGGCTCTGCCGGCGGGGGTGTCTTCGGTGTCGGTGTCGGGGGTCAGGACGGGGGTCGTGTCGCCGAGGGCCGCGGCGTGCAGGGCGTTGGAGGCGGAGACGGAGGCGAGCAGCCGGGCCAGGGGCGGGCCGACCTCGTCGAGGTCGTGGAGGTGGGCCTCGGCGGTCCGGTGCTCCATGAGGGCGAGCTCGGGGAGGGTGGGGAGGGAGCGGTACGGGGTGCTGGTGGGGGAGGGGCTCGCGCTCGGCAGGCCCTGGACGAGGGCGGCGCGGTGCTGGACGGTGTCGTCGCGCAGGGGCTGGAGCAGGGCGGTCCGGGCGCCCGGGACGGTGAGCAGGTTGTCGTAGGCGCCGAGCAGGAGGTCGGTGGCGGCGATCGCGCGCAGGCGGACCGGGGTGTCCGGGTCGCGGGTCGGGGTGGGGTCGGCGTGCCGGTCGCCGACGGAGGCGGTGCAGGCGGTGAGGGTGGTGAGGGTGGTGAGCAGTCCGAGGGCCAGGAGGGACCGTCGGCTGGGCGGCTGCATCGGGGGCGCTCCGGGCGGGTACGGGAGGACGGCCTCCCCGCCAGCCCTCGTTGGCGTGAATGATTACAGAATCCCCACGTTCCCGGGTCCGGTTCGGGGATGCCGGGCCGGGTGTGAGGTTGCTCGCAGTGGGTGGTGTGCGGGCGGCCGGGGGAGGTCAGGAATCGGTGGTTGGGGGCTTGACCGGATAGGCTTTGGGCCGAGCTGCCGTGATTCCGGTGTGGCACCGGGGGTGCGCGGCGACCTTCTGACAACAGCAGACGCGGCCGAGGAGTCCACCCGGATGAGCACCACCCACACCGACCGGCTGCGAGCGTTGCTGGAGCCGCTGGCCGAGCAGGCCGGACTGGACCTGGAGGACGTCAGGGTCACTCGGGCGGGCAGCCGCCGGCAGGTGCAGATCGACGTCGACACCGACGGCGGTGTGGACATGGACGCCATCGCCGAGTTCAGCCGGGTGGTCGGTGAGGCCCTGGACGAGTCGGACCTGATGGGGGACGACGCGTACCTGCTGGAGGTCGGCTCGCCGGGTGCGGAGCGCCCGCTGGTCCTGCCCCGGCACTGGCAGCGCGCCGAGGGTCGGCTGGCCAGGATCCACCTGGTGGACGGCGGGGAGATCGTCGCCCGGGTGCTGGAGGCCGACGAGGACGGCGCACTGGTCGAGGTGCAGCCGGTGAAGGGGCGCGGCCGTCCGAAGGAGCGCCGTCTGGCGTACGCGGAGGTGACCCGGGCGCGCGTCCAGGTCGAGTTCAACCGCAAGGACGACGAGCTCCTGGACGAGGCCGCGGACTTCGACGAGGGGGAGGACGGCGCCGAGTGACCCCCGGGTGCCGTACGACCATGACGAACGTGACGAAAGACGAGGAGGCGTAGCCGTGGACATCGACATGAGTGCCCTGCGCACGCTGGTCAACGAGAAGAACATCCCTTTCGACCTGCTGGTCGAGTCCATCGAGTCCGCCCTCCTCACCGCGTACCACCGCACCGAGGGCTCGCGCCGCCGGGCCCGGGTGAACCTGGACCGCAAGAGCGGCCACGTCACCGTGTGGGCCATGGAGGACCCGGCGGAGCTGGACGAGGGCGTCGAGCCGAAGGAGTTCGACGACACCCCGAACGGCTTCGGCCGGATCGCGTCCAGCATCGGCATCCAGGTGATGATGCAGCGCCTGCGCGACGCCGCCGACGACCAGACCTTCGGCGAGTACGCGGGCAAGGAGGGCGACATCGTCACCGGTGTCGTCCAGCAGGGCAACGACCCGAAGAACGTGCTGGTCGACATCGGCAAGCTGGAGGCCATCCTGCCGCCGCAGGAGCAGGTCCCGGGCGAGGACTACCGGCACGGCACCCGGCTGAAGTGCTACGTGGTGGCCGTGCGCCGGGGTGTGCGCGGTGCTTCGGTGACGCTGTCGCGCACCCACCCGAGCCTGGTGAAGAAGCTGTTCGCGCTGGAGGTCCCGGAGATCGCGGACGGCAGCGTGGAGATCGCGGCGATCGCCCGTGAGGCCGGCCACCGGACCAAGATCGCGGTCTGGTCGCGCCGCCAGGGCCTGAACGCCAAGGGCGCCTGCATCGGCCCGATGGGCTCCCGGGTGCGCGCCGTGATGGGCGAGCTGCACGGCGAGAAGATCGACATCGTCGACTGGTCCGAGGACCCCCGGGAGATGGTGGCTGCCGCCCTGTCGCCCGCGCGGGTGACCAGCGTGGAGATCGTGGACGCCGCCCAGCGCTCCGCCCGGGTGATCGTGCCGGACTACCAGCTGTCGCTGGCGATCGGCAAGGAGGGGCAGAACGCCCGCCTGGCCGCGCGCCTGACCGGCTGGCGGATCGACATCCGTCCGGACACCGAGGGCCAGGCCGAGGAAGCGCAGGCCCGGTAATCAGTGTCGTCGTCGGCGTCCCCGCCGGTCCTCCGGGTTCGGCGGGGCGGCGCCATGTCGCTTCGGAGGGGTAGACTTGCCTTCGTCTGGCCGGACGCACGTCCGAGCACGCCCGGAACGCACCTGCGTGGGCTGCCGCAAGCGCGCGGCCAAGCACCAGCTGTTGCGTGTCACGGCGGTCGAGGGCGAGTGCGTCCCTGATCCCCGTGGCGCACTCCCGGGCCGGGGCGCTCATCTGCACCCCGATCCGACCTGCCTCGACCTCGCGGTCCGCCGTCGGGCGTTCCCCCGGGCCTTCCGGCTCCAGGGCACGCTCGACACCGAGCGGCTCCGCGGGTTCATCGGGGAGCGGGCGGGCGAAGCCTCGTAGCAGGGCCGCCTCCCGCGACGGCCGCCGCTCGCGCGGCGGAGAACCACCGCAACAAGCACAGCGCTCGGGAAGCCGCGCGCCGTGCACCAGTCAGGTACCTCGCGATGTGGAAGTAGGTCGAGATTGCGATGAGCTCTCGATGAGTACGCGATGAGTACGCGATGGGTACGCCCATGAAGTAGCGACAGTCCGGCGGACGAGACCCCCGGACTCATAGACAGGAGTGAAGTGGCTAAGGTCCGGGTTTATGAACTCGCCAAGGAGCTTGGCTTGGAGAGCAAGGCCGTCATGGCCAAGCTCACCGAGCTCGGTGAGTTCGTCCGTTCGGCGTCCTCGACGATCGAGGCGCCGGTCGTGCGCAAGCTGACTGACGCGCTTGGTGTGGCCCCCACTGGTGGTTCCGCCGCCAAGCCGGGCCCGCGGAAGTCCGCGGCGCCCTCCCCCGCCGCCGGCTCGGGTTCCCCGAAGCCGGGCGCCCCGACCCCGGGTCCGCGCCCCAGCGCGACCCCTGGTCCCCGTCCGACCCCGGCTGCCGCCGCGCCTTCCGCGCCGGCCGCCCCCGCCGCCCCGAAGTCGGCCACGCCGGCTCCGGGTGCGCCGACTCCGGGCCCGCGCCCGGCCGCGCGTCCCGCCGCTCCGGCGGCCCCGGCCGCGCCCGCGGCCGAGTTCTCCTCGCCGGCTCCGGCCGGTGACGCCCCGCGTCCGGCCGCCCAGGCCCCGCGCCCCAGTGGCCAGGCCACCGGCGGTGCCCGTCCGGGCCCGCGTCCGGCCGGTCCGCGTCCGGGCAACAACCCGTTCACCTCGGGCAGCGCGACCGGCATGGGCCGCCCCGGTGACCGCCGTCAGGGCGGTCAGGGCGGTGCTCCGCGTCCGGGTGGCGCCCAGGGCGGCGACCGTCCGCGTCCCGGTGGCGACCGTCCGCGTCCCGCCGGTGCTCCTGGTGCCGGTGCCCCCCGTCCGGGTGGTGCTCCGGGTGCCGGTGCTCCCCGTCCGGGTGGTGCCCCGCGTCCCGGTGGCGACCGTCCGCGTCCCGCCGGTGCTCCGGGTGCCGGTGCCCCCCGTCCGGGTGGTGCCCCGCGTCCCGACGGCATGCCGCGTCCGGCCGCGCCGCGTCCCGGTGGTCCGACCCCGTCCGGCATGCCTCGCCCGAACCCGGGCATGATGCCGCAGCGTCCGGCCGGCCCGCGTCCGGGTCCGGGTGGCCGTGGTCCGGGTGGCCCCGGCGGCCGTCCGGGTGGTCCGGGTGCCGGCGGTGCCCGTCCGGGCTTCCAGGGCCGTCCGGCCGGTCCGGGCTCGCGTCCGGCCGGTGGCGGTGGCTTCGGCGGTCCGCGTCCCGGTGGCGGCGCCCCCGGCGGTGGCGGTGGCTTCGGCCCGCGTCCCGGCGGCTTCGGCGGTCGTCCCGGTGGCCCGGGTGCCCGTGGTGGCACGCAGGGTGCCTTCGGTCGTGGCCCGGGCGGTCGCCCGGCTCGCGGTCGCAAGTCGAAGCGGGCGAAGCGCCAGGAGTACGAGGCCATGCAGGCCCCGTCCGTCGGCGGTGTGATGCTGCCTCGCGGCAACGGCCAGACCGTTCGCCTGTCGAGCGGCGCCTCGCTGATGGACTTCGCGGAGAAGATCAACGCCAACCCGGCCGCGCTCGTCTCCGTCATGTTCAACCTCGGTGAGATGGTCACCGCGACCCAGTCGGTCTCCGACGCCACGCTGCAGCTGCTGGCGGACGAGATGGGCTTCGTCCTGGAGATCGTCAGCCGGGACGACGAGGACCGCGAGCTGCTGGAGTCGTTCGACATCGACTTCGGTGCCAACGAGGGCGACGAGGACCAGCTGGCCCCGCGCCCGCCGGTCGTCACCGTCATGGGTCACGTCGACCACGGTAAGACCCGCCTGCTGGACGCGATCCGCAAGTCCAACGTGGTGGCCGGTGAGGCGGGTGGCATCACCCAGCACATCGGTGCCTACCAGGTGGCGACGGTCGTGAACGGCGAAGAGCGCCCGATCACCTTCCTCGACACCCCGGGTCACGAGGCGTTCTCCGCCATGCGTGCCCGTGGTGCCAAGTCCACCGACATCGCGATCCTGGTGGTCGCGGCCAACGACGGTGTCATGCCGCAGACGGTCGAGGCGCTGAACCACGCCAAGGCCGCGGGTGTGCCGATCGTGGTCGCCGTCAACAAGATCGACGTCGAGGGCGCCGACCCGACCAAGGTCCGCGGTCAGCTGACCGAGTTCGGTCTGGTGGCCGAGGAGTACGGCGGCGACACCATGTTCGTCGACATCTCCGCGCGCCAGGGCCTGAACATCGACCAGCTGCTGGAGGCCGTGGTCCTGACCGCGGACGCCTCGCTGGACCTGCGGGCCAACCCCGAGCAGGACGCGCAGGGTATCGCCATCGAGGCGCACCTGGACAAGGGCCGCGGCGCCATGGCGACCGTGCTCGTGCAGCGCGGTACCCTCCGCGTCGGCGACTCGATCGTCGTGGGCGACGCCTACGGCCGCGTCCGGGCGATGCTGGACGAGAACGGCAACAGCCTCGCCGAGGCCGGCCCGTCCCGTCCGGTGCTGCTGCTCGGTCTGACCTCGGTGCCCCGCGCCGGCGACAGCTTCATCGTCGTCGACGAGGACCGCACCGCCCGTCAGATCGCCGAGAAGCGCTCGGCCCGCGACCGCAACGCCGCCTTCGCGCAGCGTCGGGTCCGGGTGTCCCTGGAGGACCTGGACAAGGCCATCGCCGCCGGCTCCATCGAGCAGCTCAACCTCATCATCAAGGGTGACGTCTCCGGTTCGGTCGAGGCCCTTGAGGACGCCCTGGTCAAGCTGGACGTCGGCGAGGAGGTCGAGCTCCGGGTCCTGCACCGCGGTGTGGGTGCCATCACCGAGTCCGACGTGGACCTGGCGATGGGCTCGGACGCCATCATCATCGGCTTCAACGTGCGCGCCGAAGGCCGTGCGCGCGCCGCGGCCGACAAGGAAGGCGTGGACGTCCGGTACTACTCGGTCATCTACCAGGCGATCGAGGAGATCGAGAACGCCCTCAAGGGCATGCTCAAGCCGGAGTACGAGGAGGTGCGCCTCGGCGCCGCGGAGATCCGCGAGGTCTTCCGCTCCTCCAAGTTCGGCAACATCGCCGGTGTCCTGGTCCGCGACGGCATCATCCGCCGCAACGCCAAGGCCCGCCTCATCCGCGACGGCAAGGTCGTGGCGGAGAACCTCTCGATCGAGGGTCTGCGCCGCTTCAAGGACGACGCGACCGAGGTCCGCGAGGGCTTCGAGGCCGGTGTCACCCTGGGGTCGTTCAACGACATCAAGGTCGAGGACATCATCGAGACCTACGAGATGCGCGAGAAGCCGCGCGCCTAGTCGGTGTCAGCCGGGGCCGGTCGACGGGTGGTATTTCCGTCGACCGGCCCCGGTCTCGCTGTGTAGGGTCCGGGGAGTAGTCGGACACAGCGGAGCCGGCCCGGTTCCGGGCTGCTCCCCGAGGCCTTCCAGGTCGGCGAGACCTGTCATACATGTTCGTGGGAACACTCACCTTCGACCTGCTGTTGGGCGACGTCCACTCGCTCAAGGAGAAGCGTTCGATCGTGCGGCCCATCGTGGCCGAACTGCAGCGCAAGTACAGCGTGTGCGCTGCCGAGACCGGGAACCAGGACCTGCACCGCCGGGCCGAGATCGGTCTGGCGGTGGTGGCCGGCGAAGCCGGGTACGTCACCGAGGTCCTGGACAGCTGTGAGCGGTTGGTCGCCGGCCGCCCCGAGGTGCAACTCCTCTCCGCGAGGAGGCGCTACCACAACGACGACGATGAATGAGGCCCGTGGAGCCGGCCGGCGGAAGTCGCCGTTCTCACACGGATCAGGACCGAGAGCGCCCGCAAGGCCGGGCGCGGGCCGGTACTTTGGGGCGTGGGCCCCGACGGGTGCGCAGCTCACCCGGGTACCGGGCCCACTGCACGAGGAGGCAACGTGACCGACACCGCAAGGGCGCGCAAGCTCGCCGACCGCATCCAGGTGGTCGTCGCCCAGACCCTGGAACGGCGGATCAAGGACCCCCGTCTGGGGTTCGTGACCATCACCGACACCCGGGTGACCGGAGACCTGCGCGAGGCCACCGTCTTCTACACCGTCTTCGGTGACGAGACCGAGCGCGAGGCCACCGCGGCCGCGCTGGAGAGCGCCAAGGGCGTGATCCGTTCCGAGGTCGGCAAGATCGGCGTGCGCTTCACGCCGACGCTGACCTTCGTCGCGGACGCGCTGCCGGACAACGCCCGGAACATCGACGACCTGCTCGACCGGGCCCGCACCTCGGACGCCGCCGTGCGCACCCAGGCCGCGGGGGCGGACTACGCCGGCGGCGCGGACCCGTACCGGGTTCCGGCGTCCGAGCGTGACGACGAGGACGAGTAGTCATGGCGGGTGAGCCGGCGCGGGCCGCCCCGCGAGCCGGATCGACCACGGGGGCGTCCTCCACCAGCACGGTGGAGGGTGCCCTCGCGGCGCTCCCGGGCCCGCGCACCGAGGAGAGCGGGTTCGAGCTGATCTGGCAGCAGGTGGTGGCGGAGATCGGGCGGGCCCGTTCGATCGACCTGATCTGCCACATCTGCCCGGACGGCGACGCGCTGGGCTCCTCGCTCGCGGCCGCGCTGGCGCTGCGCGCGCTCGGCAAGCAGGTGCGGGTCTCCTTCGGCGACGACCCGCAGATCGTGCCCGAGTCGCTGGTCTTCCTGCCCGGCCAGGAGCTGATCGTGCCGGCCGCCGCGGTGCCGGACGTGCCCGAGCTGGTGCTCTGCTTCGACGTGGCCGCGGAGAGCCGGCTCGGCCTGCTGCACGACAAGGCCTTCGCCGCGCCCGTCCTGGTGGTGTTCGACCACCACGCCTCCAACCCGGGCTTCGGCACCCACCAGCTGATCGACCCGACCGCTCCGGCCACCGCCGTGCTGGTCGACGAGCTGCTGCGCCGGCTCGGCGTCGAGCTGGACGAGGAGCTGGCCACCTGCCTCTACACGGGTGTGGCCACCGACACCGGCTCGTTCAAGTACCGGGCCACCACGCCCGCCACCCACGAGCTGGCCGCCCGGCTGCTGGCCACCGGCATCCGGCACGACCTGATCTCCCGGCAGCTGTGGGACACCTCGTCCTTCGGCTACCTCAAGGTGCTCGCGGGCGCGCTCGACCGGGCCGTCTACGAGCCGGAGGCGGCCGACGGGCTGGGGCTGGTGTGGACCTGGGTGCCGTACCAGGACCTGGCGCTGTTCAGCGTCACGGTCGAGGAGATCGAGGGACTGATCGACATCCTGCGCCGCCCGGCCGAGGCCGAGGTGGCGCTGGTGCTCAAGCAGGACCCGGACGGCACGCTGCGCGGCTCCTCGCGCTCCCGGGGCGTGGTGGACGTCGCCGCGGCCTGCGCCGAACTGGGCGGCGGTGGGCACGTCCACGCGGCCGGATTCAGCGTCCGGGAGGACGTGGCCGCAGTGGTCGAGCGGTTCCGGGGCGCGCTGCGACCGGTACGTTGATCATCTCTGCTGATGTTGTTGAGAGAAAGAACCCGATGAAGCGCAAAGGCACCGGCCCGGACGGCCTGGTGATCGTCGACAAGCCCGAGGGCATCACCTCGCACGGGGTCGTCGCCAAGCTGCGGTGGCTGGCCGGAACCCGGAAGGTCGGACACGCCGGCACCCTGGACCCGATGGCCACCGGCGTGCTGGTGATCGGCATCGAGCGGGCCACCCGGCTGCTCGGCCACCTGATGCTCACCGCCAAGACCTACGAGGCGACCGTCCGGCTCGGCCAGACCACCGTCACCGACGACCGCGAGGGCGAGGTCACCTCCTCGGCCCCGGCCGACGCCGTCACCCGGGAGGCGATCGACGCCGGGATCGCGGCACTCACCGGCGAGATCATGCAGGTGCCGTCCAAGGTCAGCGCGATCAAGATCGACGGCAAGCGCTCGTACGCCCGGGTGCGCGAGGGCGAGGACTTCGAGCTCGCGGCCCGGCCGACCACGATCCACTCCTTCACCGTGCACGAGCAGCGCGCGGCGGTCGCCGAGGACGGCACGCCGGTGATCGACCTGGACGTCACCGTCGAGTGCTCCTCCGGCACCTACATCCGGGCGCTGGCCCGGGACCTGGGCGCCGGGCTCGGTGTCGGCGGCCACCTGACCGCGCTGCGGCGCACCAAGGTGGGGCCGTACGGGGTGGAGTCGGCGCGCACCCTGGAGCAGCTGGAGGCCGAGGCCACCGGCGAGGACGCCAAGGGGCTGGAGGTGCTGCCGATCGCGGAGGCCGCGGCGGCCGCCTTCCCGCGCTGGGACCTGGACGAGGCCTCGGCGCAGAAGCTGTCGCACGGCGCCCGGCTGAAGGCGCCCGGGATGGGCGTGGACGGGCCGATCGCGGTGTACGGGCCGGACGGGCGCTTCCTCGCGCTGGTCGAGGAGAAGGGCGGGCAGGCGAAGCCGGTCGCGGTCTTCGTCGGCTGACGGCCCCACCGCTGTTCGGCCCCACCGCTGTTCGGAGCCCCCGTCGGGAGTCATCCCGACGGGGGCTCCGCCGTTCCCGCCGCACCTTCACCCGCACGAGGGAGCGCGCGGAGCGAACGCCCGTGGTGAGCGGCGCGGGCGCGGTCGGGGCGCCGCTCCGGCGGGCATGCTCCCGACGGCGAGCGAGCGACGGCCGAAGGGGTACGGGATGCCGGGGTTTCCGGAGGGCGATCCGGGGCGGTACCTGCTGCGGATCCGCGACCTCGACGGGCGGCTGCACGGCCTGGGGTTCGTCGCCGACCCGCAGGGGAGCGTGCTGACGGCGCACGAGAGCGTGGCCGGCCTGGACCGGATCGTGCTGCACACCCCCGGCGGGCAGACCAGGGTGCTCGGCCCGGACGCCGTGCTGCCACTGCCCGGGTACGGCCTCGCCCTGCTGCGCACCGAGGCGGTCGGCGGGCTGCCGGTGCCGCCGCTGCCGCTGGCCCCCGCCGCGGGCGCGCGGGAGGTGCTGCTGCCCGCGCTGGCGGGGGAGGACGGCCGGGTGGTCGCGCTGCGCTGCGGACTGCTCGGGGTCACCGCGGCGGCGTGCCGCGGGCACCGGCTGGGCGGGGTACTGCTGCTGGACGTGCCGGTGGTCGGCGGGGTCGCGGTACCGGCCGGCTCGCCGGTGCTGGACGCCCGCAGCGGGGCGGTGGTCGCCCTGGCCGCGCCCGCCCTGGCCGCGCCCCGGCACGGCGGGGCGCTGCCGGCCGTGACGGTGGGCGCGGGCCCGTCGGACCGGACGGGCGGCGCCGAGGCGCTGGCCGGGCTGCTGGCGGGCAACGCGGCCGCGGTGCCCGGCTACGGCCCGGCGCTCAACCTGGCCGGGGTGCTGCGGCTGACCGCCGCCCAGGTGACGGCGGCCGGTGCCGGGCCGGGCCGGGTGGCCCACCTGGCCGCCGACCGGGTGGACCGGTCGGACGGCCTGGCCGGGGACGCTCCGGCCGCGACCGTCACCGTGCTGGTCGGCGCCCCCGGCAGCGGGCGCACCACCGAACTGGCCGCCCTGGCCGCCCGCCGCCACGGCGGCGCCCACCCGC